>JAYUQN010001115.1:0-6243 GCA_043756725.1 Saprospiraceae bacterium | reverse complement strand
TCGTGAAAAGCCTTTTGGAAAATACAGATTTCACAGATGAAAAAATTGGAACATTAGTCGATGTGTCCCTCAGTTTTATTTTAGAAGTGAAGCATTTGCTGAAGCGCAATAAATAAGGCTTTAATCTTATTTTTCATAAAACACAATCCACTCTCTGTTCAGACTTTGAACTGAGAGTGGATTGTGTTTATGAAAAATTTTTTAAATGAAAATGGCTTCGTGGACGCACGAAGCCATTTTTTTTATAAAAAGAAAACGCATTATTGCTACTCCTCTGCCGATCGTTTTTGCGCACCAAAAGGATAATCTTTATCTTTACCCGAGCAATTACTTTTTATTTTGATATTGAAAATTTCATAAGTTTTCATATCTTCCGTTAATTGCTTCGTGCCCGTAATCGTATGATTTTGGTAGCGTTGTTTAAAACATTGTGCCCCTTCACGAAGGGGTATTTTCACCGTTTCCCAACGGCTATAACGCTCTTGCTCGTTGATAATTTTCACTTGAAATGTTTCTTTATCAGCATTATATGTGCTGATAGAGTCAATTTTGAAAGGAATAACTTGACGCGAAGCAACGATTTGCTGTTTTCGAGCTTCTTCACGGAGTTCATCTTCTTCTGCCCACTGTTCTTGAATGGTTTTTTCAGTGGATATTTTTTCAATATATTGCCCCAAATATTTATTGCTGATAGAGCGCATCAATTTTTGGCGGCGTTTATTAAAATCAGCCGTTTTTTCAAATTCTTTTTGTGGTGGAATAAGGCGCACTTCGTTTTCAATTTCACGTGCATAATATTGAGCCGCCATATTTTCATCCGTAAAATTCCAGAGTTTCATAAACCCTTTAGAATCGCCACATACCAAATAGCGCCCATCGGGACTAATAGCCGCAGCCGTTATTTTACTTTCAAAACCAATGGGTGTTTTAATTTCTTTACGGGTTTTCAATTCCCAAATTTTCAACGTATCGTTTCCCCCAATCACATAACGCCCATCGCTGCTAAAGCAAAACACATTATCTTTTTGACCAATGGGTAGGGTATGCGCCATTTTAAAAGACTGCATATCCCACAAACGCACTTTGTTATCGCTTAAAGTACCAACAAAACGGTTTTCAGGCGAAAAAATAACCGTCTTGAGTTCTTCTTTTTTACCATTTTGACCACATGAAAAAGCATACAACTCTTTACCTGTCTTAAATTCTATGAGCTTGAAACTATCAACATAAGCTTCAATCACGTGGGCGTCGTTGCTGCTAAAAAAGTGATTTAAACCATTGCTGTAATAATCTCTTTCCATTCTACCCGATTCACCTGTTATATCATAGACGAGGCTGATGACGCCTTGCTCAATAACAAGCCCTTTGTTTTCATTGACAAGAGCAATCGGGCGGGCAAATTTATTATCTGGAAATTTAACGGTGCTTATAATCCTTCTTGTGGGTATATCCATCACCACAATATTACTTTTCTCTTTGAAAGCAATGATATTGCCATCATTTGAAATGCAAGAAGCTCTGCCCATATCTTTTTCAGCAAATCGAGCGGTATTGCGTTTGGTTTCTAAATCCCAAATATGGATACAAGGTGACGTAATGATGCCTTTATTATTCACCACCACATCGTCGCCACTTTTAGCAACAAGGAATTTGCCATCAGCGGTGAAGGTCAAATCTCGGACGCGTGTATTGTCATAAATAAGCGTTACGACATCATTTTGAGCGTAGCCCAGCGCAGAAAAAAACAGTGCAACGGCAATGAGCAATGTTTGTTTAGATAGTGTGTCCTTAATGTCTTTCATCAGTAAGTTTGAATTTGTTATTGCTTAACTTTACGAATTGAGCTTTGTTAATAGTTTAGTTTGTTCTACTTTAAAATTTAAAAAATAAGGGATTTTAATTTATCGGTAAGCGATAAAAAGAGTTAAGTTTTAAGGAAATTTTCCGTATTTTACCCCCCCTCAGTCATTTTCGATTTAATAGGCAATTAAGAACGTGAAAATAATAAAGTATCATTTTCAAAATTGTAAAGCATTGATTTTTCCCAAAGGGATGCCTTTGGCACAACGCCTTCTTAATTCATCATTCATCATTTATAATTCATCATTTCCTTATGGAGGTTCTATTGTGTAAATTTTTCTCGGCTTTCAGGATGAAAAGAAGATTGTGCAGTATTCTCTTTATAGTGAAAGTCAAATTTTGTTTATATATAAAATTATAATAGTGCAAAGTTAGTTATAAAATATTTTGATTTAATATATTTAAGGTATTTTTTTTATGAAAGGCTTGTTCGGTCTTAGTTGTCAGTTGTTAGTTGCCAGTTAGATGTTAACTGAAAGCTAAAAACTGACAACTACGCTCACATCTGCATATTCACTTTCTGCGTAGGCGCCATCATTTCATTTCTCAAAGCGACTTGCCGTGCCACATTTTCAGCGACCGTCATAAAAGCCCGTTTGGTAATAGGTTCGTTGTGCAAAATAACGGGTCTGCCAACATCCCCTGCTTCACGGATGCCCATCACGAGGGGGATTTGACCTAAAAGCAAGGTATCGCCTAATTTTGCCAATTTTTTACCGCCACCTTGTCCAAATATATAGTATTTGTTATCTGGCAATTCTTCGGGTGTGAACCAAGCCATGTTTTCAACCACGCCCAAAATAGGAACTTTTATTTGAGGCAGAAAAAACATATTCATCGCTTTTACCGCATCAATAACCGCCATTTCCTGCGGGGTGGTTACCATCACAACGCCTGTGACGGGAACGGTTTGTAC
Organism: Saprospiraceae bacterium; assembly: GCA_043756725.1. Lineage (GTDB taxonomy): Bacteria > Bacteroidota > Bacteroidia > Chitinophagales > Saprospiraceae > JAAFJT01. The sequence continues at coordinate 3,467 of JAYUQN010001115.1, read as the reverse complement.
CAAAGTCAATTGCACATCACCTGTGCCCGGCGGCAAATCCACGACCAAATAATCCAACTCTTGCCACAGCACATCGTTAAAAAATTGCTTGATAACCCCTGCCAATCGAGGACCCCTCAGTACCACAGCCTGTTCTGGCTCAATCAAATTGCCAATTGAAATGATTTGCAAGCCGTGTGCCTGCAAAGGTATCATTTTAGGCTGCCCATAAACATCCTGTATTTTAGGTTTTTGACCCTGCAAACCAAACATCGTGGGGATGCTCGGACCATACACATCCGCATCCATCAAACCCACTTTTGCACCCAGAAGCTGTAAACCCAAAGCCAAATTGCTGGCTACCGTAGATTTTCCGACGCCTCCTTTTCCCGACGCCACAGCAATAATATTTTTAATATGTGGTAGAGGGCGTTCTGGCTGCGTCGTGTCCTCATTGCGGGCTATTGTATGCACATTCGTTTCAGCCTCTGGATATACATTTTTGATAGCGCCAATACAGGCAAATATCAAATCTGTTTTATTGGCTGCATTGAGCGAAGGCAGTACAATGGTAAAATTGACGTTATTCCCTTCAATAAGCAATTTTTCAATCATGCGGCGTTTGATAACGTCTTGCCCCGTAGCAGGGTCTTTCACGGTTTGTAAAGCTTGAACTATTTTATTGTTGTCTATCATAATGATGCAAAATTATATCTTTTTATCGAAATACCGCTTTTCTCCTAATCAAAAGGGTTTAGGGAAACTTATTTAAAGGTAAAACCACACTGATATTTAATTGCCTTGTATGAAAATTAAAATATCTGGCATTAATTATTTTATTTTTCCCGCCTTGAAAATCAATTTCTAAAACCAATAAATAGCAGTTTTACGCAATATATGTTTAAATTTGTAGCAAATTAGACAGTTTCTTTCAAAACAAACATGTTTTAAGAATACTATTTTGTAAAATATAGAAAAACACGGCTATTGTTTATTTTATCAACTTTCTACCATGAAGAATTTTTTAATCCTACTTATTGTCAGCCTTGTTTTAGGCTTTATCATCAAATGGTTTGCTTTTGAGGTTTTTACTGTTCCAACCGACTCGATGGAGCCGACGATACTGAGGGGGGGTAAAGTTTGGGTAAACAAAGTGACATTAGGGCGTTTCAGTAAAAAAGACATTGTCAGCTTTGAACGTTATGGAGAGAATTTTGTGAAACGCATCGTGGGTGTGCCGAGTGATACGGTTTATTTTGACGGTCAAAAGTTTCAAGTTTTAGATAAAACTCAAAATTTTTTTACAAAAAACATATATAATTATCCTTTATTTATAATTCCCAAAAAAGGTCAGAAAATATATTTGGATGAAAAAAATCGGGATTTTTATTTGCCTTTAATTGAAAAATATGAAGATGTGCAAGCTGGAAATATAGTGGGCAAAATTTTCATAAACAATACAGAAACAGATAATTATACATTTAAATACAATTACTATTTTCTGCAAGGCGACAATACTGAGGGGTCTATTGACTCCCGAGATTGGAGCTTGCTTGCCCAAAAAAAAATATTTGGAAAAGTGTTGTTTTACGATTAAATTTGTACCTTAACGTCTAAACATTATAGGCTATGTTCAATATTCCGCTATTGAGTTATTTTTTTTATAACTTTATAGTCATAACTTTGTATTTTGGTGTAAAGCAAACACCGTTTTCTCATGAACAAACACACAATCCGATGAGGCGTATAGTTCTCATATATCTTTTTTTTATCTTCAATTTGATTCCTTCTTTCAATCAAACTGAAGGCTGGACTTCGGCATGCGCTGCCAATACGCCTTCCGTCTCGGAGGTGATGGTGGATGCTTGTGGTGATGAGTTTCAAAGCGAATATGTCATATTGCGGAATGGTAATCAACCTTTCGATATTAGCAAATTTGGATTGAAAGTGATAAATCCAACAAATAATGCGTTTGTAGGCGAAGTAACGATTGGGAAGGATAATCTCAACAACGAAGCTTTGCAAATTTTGACAACCGCTGCGGGTGCTTTATGCCCTTATGGAACGGTGTTTCGTAATGTTTTTTCACCTCCCTATAATGGTGTCGTGCCTGAAAACGCCGCTATCCTATTTTTCACCAATAAAGACTCCACAGATGTGGCGTATTTGAGTCCCAATACTTTGAAAGCGCTTTGTGGGTCAAAAGTCTTTGTCGCCTTCGGAAGTTTGCGTCCACAATCGCGAGGGGCTTCCATTTTTAGGAATTATCCTCAAAATGGGGCGTGTGGTGCAGGGGGGTGTTTGAGACAAATTCAGTTTCAATTTGAAGGTCTCACAGCACCTTATTGCACACAATTAACTTATGATATTAAAAAATTGCCACATCTCAACACCACAAATCCACCTGCAGGTTTCAACGAAGGCTCTTATATTCGTCCAAATATAAATGGCGATATTATCTATGGTGGCGGTAATTTGACGGGTAGTGGCACCTGTATGTCGCCCGATTCTTTGAATTGTGTTATCCCTCTTCAGCCTGACTATGGGGATGGATTCTGGAACGTCTCCGTGTTTGAGGGCATGAATAATTTCACAAATTTTAAGGGATTTTATCAAGCAAAAGGCAATCATCCACCCAGTGAAACGGCAGCAATTGGCAGTTTTGAGTACAATACAGCGCGGGACGGTTGGAAACCGCATGAATCACCATCGGAAGCCCATCCTGCTTTTGGCGCATTGCGTGCCTTCGACGGCTGTAATGTGCGCTCAGATAGTTTCAGTATATTGGCTAAAAGACGAGGGTTCCCTTGTGGTAGCTACGATTTAAGATTGACGAAATACGATGATTATGTACGCATTCTGATTGATGCCAATGGCGATGGCACTTGGGATTTGGATAAGACCATGATGCCACCTGCCTGTTCTGCTAATTGTGGCACAACAATTTGGTCTGGCACATTGGGGTCTGACTCGAAAATCGCCCTATTTAGTTACGATATGCGTAAAGATTTTAATACCACATTTATTTTTGATAAAAAAAATACCAGCCCGAACCCTCTTCTAATTAGCTCAACAGTTTTACCCACTACCGCTTGCAATACGGCAACGGGTAGTATTGCCGTGAATTTAAGCGGAGGCATTACACCTTTCACTCATACATGGACGGGCGCAACACCTATCGCAAACAATGCTGTTTCAGCAACTAATTTGTTGTCGGGCGTTTATAAAATCGTTGTACGCGATGGCTCAGGTTGTCGGGATTCGGCTCAAATTTTAGTACCACAAGCCAACTCGATTCTTGCCAATGCGGGACGTGATACCGTTTTTTGTGCTGGTGGCACTGCTATACTGAGGGGGGGTGCAACAGGGGGTACAGGTGTTTTGATGTATGAATGGACAACGCTCGCAGGGCAATTTATATCAAATCAAGCGACCATTTCGGCAACTCCTTCGCTATCAACAACTTATGTCCTAAAAGCAACAGATGC
>JAYUQN010001114.1:0-2397 GCA_043756725.1 Saprospiraceae bacterium | reverse complement strand
AGTGCGTGACATATTTGGGGAGTATTAATATGAGAGGATTTTATTTTTAAAAAAAAAGGTGTTAAAAAAAAAGAGTTTTAAGAAAATAGTAATTTTAGGTTGCGAAACAAAAATTGTCTATCACTTAAAACTCACACCAAAGGTATGAAAGAAATAGAACTGAGCGAAAAAATCCAGCAAGAAATAACAAAATTATTAGAGATTAGTGATGGTTATATCTCTAGTAGAGCTGGGGCGCATGAAATGGAACAAGGCTTGCTTAAACAGCTTATTAAATTAGGGTATTCTTTGTTATTACATATCATAGAAATGCGTATAAAAATCGAATCTGGCTGTCAAATAGAGTCCGAGTCCGAAGAAGTTATCGTTAATAAAGGTCCAACGTATCGCAATTATCTTAGTATCTTTGGAATGATGGTGCTTCTTCGCCCGAGTCATTGGAGTAAAGAACGGGGTAAAATGTATATTTCAGATGAAAGTTTAAAATTACCTCCGCAACAATGCTCGTATTTTATTCAAGAACTGATAGGCGAAAGTGCCTCAGAAAGTGATTATAGAGAAAGTGTAAGGGTTGTTAATAAGGTGTTAGATTTAGGTTTAAGTGAGAAACTCTCAGAGCGCAATGCGGGTAATTTAGGTGTTTTAGTAGAAGATTTTTATAGCCAGCATACTGTTGAGGTAGAAACAAGTCCTGTTTGCTTTAGTGCTTCTTTTGACGGTAAAGGCGTACCTAAAATCAAAGGAAAAGTGATTGTGGCTGGTGAAGAAGTGCGGGATAACCCTAAAAAACGTTTAGGTAAAGGTGAAAAAAGGAATGTGATGCAAATGGCAACTGTCTCGGTAACTTCGTCTTTTACACCTAAAATCCGTAGCCGTGATAATATCATTAAAGGCTTGATAGACAGCCCTTTAACTAAGATAAAAGTGGAAGATACGCCCTTAGAAGTCGAAAAGAAAAATGACAACCGTTGGCATCAAGGTATTCATAAACGGGCTTTTTTAGCTGACCAACACAAGGCAGTCGATTATGGGATAAAAAATATTTATGACCGAATGGCACACCCTGATAGTCGGTTTGTTGTACCCATTGACGCAGGCATAGGCTTGGAAGAAAAGGTGTTACAAAGTGTGAAAAAATATAATTTGGAGGCGCAGTTCGACGGTATCATATTGGATATTATCCATGTAAGCGAATATGTTTGGGATGCAGCAACAGCTTTTTTGGGCGAGAAATCTAAGGATAAATACCCTTTCGTAAAAAAAATGTTAGAAGACTTGCTCGATAGTCAAACAGGAGAAGTCATAGAACAGCTCAAAAGTATCATTGATGGTCAAGACTTGAGCGAACATAAGAATAAACAAATACAAAAAACAATAACGTATTTTGAAAATCATCAACACTGTATGGATTATAAAAAATTTATCGAAAAAGGATACCCTGTCAGTTCTGCACTTGTGGAGGCAGCTTGTGGACATTTAGTCAAAGAGCGCATGGAACAGTCGGGTATGAGATGGTCCTCACAAGGAGCACAAGATATTTTGGATTTGAGAGCCGTCAAACTTAATGACCATTTTAATCCTTTTATGGAGTTTGTCATTAAAGGGCAGAGAATTCAGAATTTCGCTTGGGCAGCTTGATATGTAGATTCCCCTAATATGTCACGCACTCTTATCATTAAAACCGAAACGGTAAGCACTGGTATTCGCCGCTTGAAAAGTACGACCTGGCATCTCAAGCCCAAACGGAAAATAATCCGTAGCTTGAATAGTAACTGCTTCAAAGAACGTATATGACCCCGCCGTAAAATTAAACCCTTGCTTTCTATCATTTACAGTAACAAGCACATTACCCAAATGATTTGTCAATTCATACCGACGCTGCCCATCAACTAATTGCCATTTTTTGACCGTATCTACTGAGGGGGTAAGCCGTTGATTTGGCTCCCAAGTGCCTAAACGACTGCTACCGTATAAGTGCGTTTCTGCCCATACCAAAGTGTCTTTTCGCCTTGTATAAACTTATTAAATTGATTTGATAAATCTATATCAACCTTACGGACTGTTTAATTTATAGAGCCATTAATTACAATAAAAGTATTTGAATTTTCTAATCGGGATAACTCCGTACCAATCGGAGAAGTCAAATAGGGTAAAATTGATATATCGTAGTTTACAATAGTATTTACATCATAAAAAGACAAGTTATTATGATTATCAACATAATCTTGAGTTTCATTGCCTGTGAAAAATCTCCACCCACTATCTGTTTCATTTAGAGGTTGTTCTCTATACATATAGTTAATTTGTAGAAATTAAAAAGGTCACAAAACGTTGAAATTCAAAGAATTGTGACCGTAATTCAATGCAGAAGGTTATTTTTGTCTCGTCAAAAATAAA
>JAYUQN010001113.1:0-2398 GCA_043756725.1 Saprospiraceae bacterium | reverse complement strand
CCAGCGTTTGGATTGATTTGACGGATGTAAAACTCGACCATAAATTGGTTTTGCGTTCAGATGGCACGTCGGTCTATATCACGCAAGATATTGGCATGGCGCGTCAACGGGATAAGGAATGGCATTGTCAAAAAGTGGTTTATGTGGTGGCTGATGAACAGAATTATCATTTTCAAGTGCTGTTTGAAATCATGAAAAAACTGGGCGAACCGTATGCCAATGGCTTGCATCACCTCAGTTATGGCATGGTGGAGTTGCCGAGTGGTCGGATGAAAAGCCGTGAAGGTACAGTAGTTGATGCCGATGATTTGATAGCCGAAGTGATTTCAGAAGCGGCTAAAAATGCCGCAGAGCGGGCTGAAATAACGGGTTTTTCAGAAGAAGAACAAGCGGACATCAATAGAAAAGTGGGTTTGGCGGCTTTGAAATACCATATTGTGAAGGTGAATCCTAAGAAAAAAATGGTTTTTGACCCGCAAGAGTCCGTAGATTTGCAAGGGCAAACGGGTCCTTATATTCAGTATAGTTATGTGCGGATAAATGGGGTGGTGAAAAAAGCGGAGAAAGATGGCGTTGATTTGTCGGCGAATAAATTCGCCGCTACAGCTTTGGAACCTCAAGAGAAGGATTTAATCTTGAAACTATACGAATATCCAAAAGCGATTGAAGAAGCAGCAAGCACGTATGACCCCTCAGTAATTGCGAGTTTTTGCTACGATTTAGCGAAATTATACCATAAATTTTGGCATGATTTGTCTATTTTTAATGCGGATACTGAGGGGGTGAAAATTTTCCGTTTGCAGTTGTCGAAGGTAGTGGGTCATGTTTTGGCGCATGGGATGGATTTGTTGGGGATTGAAATGCCAGAGCGAATGTAAACACTAAAAAATAAACTACCCAGTCAATTGAGTTAATTGCGTATGAGATTTACGAAATCTTAAAGATTTCGTAAATCTGCGCTTTTAACCATGGGTAGATTAAATTTTACTTTGTCCCTTAACTATTTATTTAAAACAGAGTTCAATGCGCTATTTATTTATTTCATATTTTGTCATATTGTCTACCCTTGCTGAATCGCAATGCGAATGGAAAGAGTTGAATACGCCTTCAAATGGATTCATTAATTGTTTTGTTAAACAAAATAATCGAATTTTTACAGGAACAATTGAAGGCGTATATTACAGTGAAAATAAGGGCAAAACATGGGTTTACTCAGGTTTAAGAGAATCATTTGTTAGATTTATTTATCCCTATAATAACAAGTTATTTTCAGGAACTCTCATGCACGGTTTGTTTAAGAGTAATGATTTTGGGAAGACATGGATTCCTATTGAACAGTTTAATAAGGCAAATATTCGTACAATGATTCATAAAGATAGAAATATTATTGTATGTACTTTTTCAACAATTTATATTAGTAAAGATGAGGGGGAAACATGGGAAAGCCTTTATTCCAATACTAATTACAATTTTGATGTATGGAAAATGGCTTTTAAAGGAGATACACTCTGGGCAGCTACGGCAAAAGATTCATTATATCGAAGTTTAGATTATGGAAAAAATTGGGAGAATATAAAAACACTAAAACTATTACCTCAGAACTTTACATCAGGTGTCCAAGATTTATATATTGAAAACGATATCCTCTATTTTAAATCAAAAGAGACGTTGTATAGTAGTTCCAACAATGGAGAGACATGGCAATATTTTTCAAAACCTATGGATGCCAATATTTATAGCTTTTTGAAAAGAGGCGATTTGATGTTATTGGCTGCGGGTTATCCAAATAATAAAGTAGAGGAAAGGATTTATAGAAGTGAAAATGAAGGAAAAACGTGGGGCGAAGTTAAAGGATTAGAAGATGCAGGTGCTGTTAAAACTTTGTTTCACGATAAAGATTTTCTTTTGGTAGGTACATTCCATAGAGGTATTTATAAAAGCACAAACAAGGGTAAAACTTGGAAACGCTCAACAGAAGGGATAAAAGATAGATGGACTCGTTTAATTTTTTTTGATGATATGTTAGGTATCGGCAGTTTCGATGCTTCATTTCTATCAAAAAATGACGGTAAAACTTGGCAAGACATATCTATTCTCAAAAAATCTTATGACTATTCATTATCTGGTATGCCATACTTGGGGCTAATTGATGATAAATTTTATGCTACGGCAGATAAAAAACTCTATACAAGTCCTTCTAAAAAAATTAAGTGGGATGAAAATATAATTGTAACAGATAGTAATGCTTATGTGGGTAATTTTTGGGTTAACAATGAGGGGATTTTTGTCATTGTAGATACTTGGGCTAAACCTGAATCACATTTCATTTATAAATCTACGGATAAGGGTAAATCTTGGATAAAATGTAGCGAAGGTTTAAATCCCAATAACAGAATTA
>JAYUQN010001112.1:0-6256 GCA_043756725.1 Saprospiraceae bacterium | reverse complement strand
AGATGGAATAAACAATCTAAAAAATTGATTATCAAAGATTTATCACAAGAAATAGCGTATTAACAAATGAAAAAGCTGATTGTTTCCATACTTTTTTTGAGCCTTATTATTTTTTGCCCATCATGCAAAAAAGATAGCGATGAGTTCATAGTGACATCAACGACTACTATAAATTTTAAAGATACCATTTGGGAAGACGAATCCAAAGTAGCAGCCCTACCTACTAAGCTGAGTATCGAAAAACTATCAGATGAACTTTCTAAAACATCAGATAAAAAAAATTTTGATGCCGAAGCCGGTGGCAAATTGGTAACACCTGAAGATGTAACTGTTGATATACCTGCCAATGCGTGTTTGACAAAAGATAATCTACCTTGTAAGGGAAAAATAGATATTGAAATTCTGTATTTACGCACCAAAGGTGAATTAATGGCAAATGATAAGCCTACAACCTCTGGGGGAAAACTCTTAATATCAGGGGGTGTTGTTAAAATTACAGCAAGCCAAAATGGACAAGAGATAAAAATAGCTACTGGAAAGGCTTTCAAAATCCGATTTAAAAATATTACTCCCGATGCTGATATGCGCTTTTTTGAAGGTAAAACAGATGGTAGATTTAAATTTGATTGGAAACAAATTTCAGACTCAAGAAACGCTGTTGTCACAACTTGGGCAGATAGTACTGGAAATAGAGAAAACAAAGGATATGAGATTTTAACAGACCGCTTCGGCTGGATAAATTGTGACAAATTTTATGGCGAACAAAATTTAACTAATAAATTTTCAGTGGCTTTACCCGATTCTTTTACAAACAGAAACACCAGTGTTTTTATTGTTTTTAAAGATATAAATTCGGTTGTGAAATTAGAAGGCAATCCTTCTACAAAACAATTCACTATTCCGAATGGCTATAAAGGCATTCCGATAGGCAGAGGTGTTGTTGTTGTTTCTACTTCAAAATTTGATACACAATCTATGCTTGAGGTGCAAGAGGCAACTGTTACGGCAACAACAACGCTAAAAATGAAACCTCAGCGTGTTAGCAGTGAAGAAATGAAAAAGAAAATACAAAATTTATAAATATCTCTTATTCCTTCATGTTCTGAATAGATTGAAGTCCTCGCTATCTTCGCGAGGACTTTTTTTTAAACGTAACACGAACTTTAGTTCGTAAACGATTAATAAAAACACTGTTTCTTAGCATCTTACACTGGAACTTTATTTAGTAAGCATAAAATCTCCGCCAATAATCTCCTTTTCGCCATTCGTATATTCTGCCTCTATGACAAATACAAAAACGTCCGTTTGTAAGGCTTTTCCATCTATCAAACCATCCCAGATGTCAATGCCTTGATTGGATGAAATAACTATATCATTTTTAGACAATATCAAATTGCCCCATCGGTTGAAAATGGCTATGCGCTTTATGGTTTTCACGCAATTACTGGGGTATATCGTCCATTTATCATTCATATTATCGCCATTTGGTGAAAAAGCGGTTGGCGCAAATAGGGCGCAATCGCTTTTGGTTTTGATGAAAACACTGCCTGTTTTGCGGCATTTGCTACCTTGCTCAGAAACTTCTACTTGATATTGGGTGCTGATATTGGGTTTTACATACGTTGTAGAACAAGTATCACATTTTATAAAAATAGGGGTTTTTATCGATATAGGTCACTCTTGTATTCCCTAAGTGGTCTTTAAGGGTGTATTTATAGACCCAACCATTCCATACACCATCGCCATCTGTCGTAATGTCTCTCTGGGCATACCCCTCAGTAAAATGGATAATATCTTGCACCCCGTTTAGATATTCTGCATCGCCGATATAATCCCGATAATTATTCGATGTACCATTGGCATTGATAACCGTCTTGCGCCATTTTCGACCTGTGGCATCGTAGATAAATTCTATTTTTCGTCCATCGCTGAACGTGATACGGATGGGCAAATTTAGGTAATTTGAATTAGGATTTTTGGGATTTTTAAGGATTTTATAGGATTTTAGATGTTGAAATGCGTGTTGTCAACATCTAAAATCCTATTAAATCCTTTAAATCCCCAAAATCCTAATTCTACTAAAATACCCCCTCAATACCTTGATACTGAGGGGGTTAGCTTTATGCTTGCACACATTAACGCTTATTTTGAAGACTTAGGCGCAACGGGCTCTCAGGACACACCCCTGCGCCATCTGGTGTAAATATCGTTTTAAAGCTAATTTATCACGATTTTTTTTGTAGCTACTATTTTATCAGATTGCATAATAGTACCTGTTTCATCTTTAATATATCCAGTAAAAGCTGCAGTGATTTCATAATCACCTTTATTCAATAAGGGAAATATCCTATCCAAGTCAGTATTATATCTGATAACAAGTTCATTTTGTGGATCAATCGCAATATAGATTAACCATTGTGAAATATCAGGCTTAACTTTTATCTTAGGCAATATAACATTATCTCTTCGACTTAGACTAATATAAGTATTGCTCCAAAATTGAGGGTCACTAATATATAACCTTTCCTTTGTTAGATTTCTGACTTTAAATGTAATTGGTATGTTTTTCACATTTTCTATTTCACTTACTGGTAAAATAAATTGCATTTCAAAGGGAGTATAATCTATTTTTTGGATACTTACTTTCCCAAGTGCGTAATCCATCGGACGAATACTCGTTTTTTTTGATTTACATCCACAATAAAGAATAACAATACATATGTATAAATATTTTTTCATAATTTAATAAGATTTTAGTATTACTTGGTGATTAAATCTACGTGGTATTGCATAAATCCATTTACTACCGCCTCCTAATTGATTTGACCATTCATACCATAATGGGTTAGCTTCACGAATGACTGACAATTTTATATTCATTCTACCAATATTAAAAATTTCATTAGCAAAACCTATGGCTCCATCATCTTGAAAGTCTTTGATAGGATTAAGTATTCCACTACCTTTGTCCCATGCAATAAAACTCCCTTTAGCATCAACTATTCTACCAACTATACTATGTCCATATTCATGAGCAACAGTAGCTTTATAATATGAAGCACTTTTTGATGAAGGGCCTCCAAAAGATATACTACCATCTAGTTTTGTTGCTCCATAATCCGGTAAATTGAAATCCCAATCTAACGAAAGCGGGTCTAAACCATATCTTTTCTTTGTAAAAGCAAAAAGTTTATCAAATTCTAATGTGCCGTTATCGCCAATATAATGTTCAATTACGCCATCGTTTGTTCTAAATCCATGCCCGTCTATTAAATTAGCAGAAGCTTCGATTGCTGTACTTAATGCGCCAAAGCCAGCACCATATAAGGCTCCATTTTTTATACCATTAAAGACATTGCTACCTCTAAGCCCAGCATCTAAACCGCCAACAACAGCACCTTCCGCAGCACCCCAAGCAATATTCGACAATAAACTTCCGCCGCCAATATTTGCTAAACCACCACTAAGCCCACCTACTAATGCACCTCTCCAAAATCCATTCATAGCACTTTTTCCTTGCCTTTCAGCTTTCTCTGCTTCTACTAAACCTCCAGTTAAAGCTCCATAAGCAATAGGAATTAACCATGCCCATTGTCCGTCATTATCAATATGACTTACAGGATTATTGCCCATAGCTTTATAAGGTGAAGCATATTGATTTGCGGGATCCGTCACCCACCATCTGCCAATAGCAAGGTCATACAATCTGGCACCGTGGTCATTCCATTTTAGTTCGCTGTTCCATTCTTTATCAGAATATTGATAACGATTGAAAGGAGCGGCTATTGCCCATGCCCCCTCAGTATTTAAGCCGTAGGGATAGAGTTGATTTTCTTGAAGAATGACAATATTTTTAACGCCTGCATTGCCTTCTGAATAAGATATCTTGTTGGTGAATACAATACGATTGGTGCCAAGATGGTCTTTTAGGAAATAATCATATTTCAAATAGCCATCGGTATTGTCAATCCTGACACGACCATCGCTGAAATAAATCGCTTCAATGTCATTGTTGAGATATTCAAAAGGTCCCGCATAATCGTAGGTTGCTTCTAATGTGCCAGAGGCATTATAGACTTTGCGTTGCAGTTTTTCTCCGTTGGCGGCATAGAGCATTGTGGTTTTACGCCCAGAAGAGAAAACGATTTCGTAAGGCAAATCTAAGAAATTGTATTTAATACTACTAATACCTTTTGCCAAATCTGATTTCATATTGCCATTCGCATCATAATCATAGACTATAGGATCTGCTTGACTATTAATACCTGATGGGATTGTAAAGCCTTTGGTGTTGGTCGTAATAGCGTCTTTAATCCACTTTATTTTATTGGTATTTGGACTGTATTGGTAGCTCAATTGGTCTATTTTACCGAATGTGAATGTCGTGGTATTACAAGCACTCACGACACCCCAACGGTGTAATTGTTCGATATTGCCTCTAATATCGTACTCGACTTGTTCAGTATAGTTCGCACTTGATGTAACATAATTGTTGCTGGTGTTTGAAATGCCGTAAGTACCTTTTTTCATCCTGTTTAAGGCATCATATTCATAGCCGTAGGCTTGTTTTTTTACGCCACTCGTTTGCCACTCAGCCCAGGCTATTTTGCCATCGTATTGAGCGGGTGCAGATAGGGTTGTGTTGCCGTCGTAATAGTGTAATACTTCCGCAAATAGTCCTAATTTATCTCTACAAAACTTCCCATTGAGTGAATTGTAAACAAAATTATAAACAGCATTAACCAAATTCCAATCATACACCCCTGAAGTGAACATGGCATTATAAGCAACTTGCCAAGCAAAATCCTCAAGATTAGCAGCATCTATAACATTGGCAGCATACACTAAATCTATTTGATAACTTGTATTAGCTGAACTGCCAGAAGTATTGACAACATCGGTATTTGACACCGTATCATAATAGTCTGTGGGTCTATGCGTTAAGGACATCATATTATATTGTGCGTCCCAAAGATATCCGTAAGGTGTACTTATTATATTATAGTATAACTTAAATTTCAAGTTGCGCGCTTCTTTCATGCAGCTACTATTATCCGTGACATTGCATTGGTTAATCGGATTACCCGCGTTATCAATATTGTTGATTTTAGTCAACCACCCTCTATCATTATACTGATAAGCTATGTTTTGAATTTTAGCAACATCATCCGATTGCCCTCCGTAATTTTGATGCATACTTTTATGCGTCATCCACCCATTATTATTGTAGGTTTGCTTACTTTTATAGTAGCTGTAATCTCTCGAATCAGCTTGGCAATCAATATAACCGCCTTGTGCATAATCATATTGGCAATTCAAATTTCTTTCAACTTTAAATGTACTGGTTAGATTGCGCCCCCGATTATCATATTCGTTGGTGGTTTTTAACGTAAATATAGAAGGTTCTTTATGCTTGTGTATAGCTCCTTCTACAAGGTCAGAAGCATTTTTATACGTCAGTTGAGACCATTCCCAACCTTTGATGCTGATGTGCCACCCACCCAAATAACGTCCTAAATCATCGTATTGCGGGTAACTTGGTAAAAAATTCCATCCCGAAGTTGCAGGAGCATAACCGTCCTTGTTTAGCATATAGTTATAGCTTCGTTCAACTTTGCCAAACTTTATACCCCAAGACCGTTCTTTATAGTAGTTGACGTATTCTATTTCTTGATTATACACACTTTGACTGGGTATAGTAAGATAACGGTTGGTCATATTTCCGTACACATCATAAGCGAATGATACAGTCGTATTGGTTGGGTCAGTACTGGAAGCTAATTGCCCTTTTAAGTTATAGACTACTGTTTTCGTCCCTTTGTCTGGGGTAGTTTGTTTCCAACTGGCTCCATCATCATAATATTGATATTTGAATGTCAAGGAACTGCCCAGAGTAGCACCCGGGGGAATAACCTCAACAGATTGCCCTTTTGAATTGTACTTATAGTAGGTGTCCGTATTGTTTGGTGTTGCAATTCTTCTACTTAAAACGGTTAAGCCGCGTTTATCAGTAAAGGAAACGGATTGATTACCATTTTCATCAGTGACGATAGCCTTAGAAAGCGTACCGACAGGGTAATTAGTAGTCCCTGAGCCGTTATTAAAATCTTTTACATTATCAGTCGTCTCATTTCTACCATATTGGTAAGTGATTGATTTTCCCGAATAAGCACCAACGGGTATAACTTGGTACGTTCTACTGAGGGGTGACGCATAGTAACTACTTGAAGAAGTACCGTTGCCAGAAGCAGGGTCA
>JAYUQN010001111.1:0-2400 GCA_043756725.1 Saprospiraceae bacterium | reverse complement strand
TCAAAACAGGAGTGCGATGAATATAGCGACGGATGCGTTTGTGCGCTGCTTCGATATCTGCAAATAAAATGGACATGATAAAAATTAGGTTTTTTCTGTTTTTAAAATAGCTTCTAATTGAAAATCGCTTATCTTTCCGATGTTAAAAAGAATTGCGAAAATAAGAATTTCATTATGAAAAATCGTTTTTTACTATTTTTCCTTGCGTTTTCTTTCATTTCTTTCAGTAAAATCGAAGTGAAACGCCCGAATATCCTCGTCATTTTTTCAGATGACCATGCTTTACAAGCCATTGGTGCGTATGGCAGTCCGCATATAAAAACACCCAATATTGACCGTATTGCGAAGGAAGGGGCACTGTTTCGCAACACTTTTTGCACCAATTCTATCTGCGCACCAAGCCGTGCCGTGCTTTTGACGGGCAAATACAATCACCTCAACGGGCAGATTGATAACCGCCCTGAAACCCGCATCAATACCGCACAATCCATGTTTCCAAAATATTTGCAAGAAGCAGGTTACGCCACCTCTTGGATTGGCAAATGGCATATCAACAACACCCCTCAGTATTTTGACTATTGGCGGGTGTTGCCGGGGCAAGGCAACTATTACAACCCCGATTTTATCAATATGGATAGCAGCCGTAGCCGCATTGAAGGCTATGCAACGGAAGTGATAACCGACCAAGCCCTTGATTGGTTGGACAAAGGGCGCGATAAATCCAAACCTTTCAGCCTTGTCATTGGTCATAAAGCACCACATCGAGAGTGGCAGCCCGATTTGCAAGACTTGCATGCTTTTGATGGTAAAACCTTTGACGTGCCTAAGACCTTTTTTGACGATTACAAAGGTCGAAAAGCTGCGGAGCATCAACTGATGGAAATAAAAGACTTGCGGTGGGATTGGGATTTGAAAGTCAATGCCGAGGGAACAGGTATTATAAAACGCATGACAGACGCTCAAAAAAAGACTTGGAATGCGTATTATGACGTTGAAAACGCTAAATTGGATACCTTGAAAATGTCTGAAAAAGACAAAGCCCTTTGGAAATATCAACGTTATATGCACGATTACATGGGCTGTATTTTGTCGCTTGATCGCAATATCGGACGGGTTTTAGACTATCTCGACAAAACGGGTTTGGCAGACAATACCATCGTCGTTTATGCTTCTGATCAAGGTTTTTACTTAGGCGAACACGGTTGGTTCGACAAGCGTTTCATGTACGAAGAGTCGCTCCACATGCCATTTATAATGCGCTACCCGAAAGTGATAAAACCGCAACAAGTAGTGGAAGAGATGGTTGTTAATATTGATTTTGCACCCACTTTGCTTAACGCCGCAGGGGTAAATATTCCATCCGATATGCAGGGAAAATCGGTTTTGCCCTTAGTTTCAAAGGGTAAAAAACCAAAAGATTGGCGCAAAGCGACGTATTATCACTATTATGAATATCCTGATGCGCATCGTGTTTTACCGCATTTTGGCGTTAGAACGGAGCGTTACAAGCTGATTTGTTTTTTCCAAATGGATTCCTACGGAAATGAAAAAGAGATTTCATGGGAGCTATTTGATTTGAAAATGGATAAAGATGAGGTGAATAATGTCTATGAAAAAAGTGAAAATAAAAAGCTGATTGTGGGTTTGAAAAAACAGTTAAAAGATTTGATGGTGCAGTATAAAGATGTGGACGCTTTGAAGATTTTGGAGGGAAAATGACCCCCTTCCCGTAGGGACTCCTTCGGAGCAGTATTTTTATTGTTTTTATACTTATTTGTTTTAATTTTATGTAAAAAACAGTTTTCTTTATTAAAAAATAAAACATAATTTTGCAAACAAATAATTTTTAAGAACCTTTTAAAAATGTAATCATGGAAGAAAACAATAAATTAAGTGTTTTTGAAGGTAACACTGTCCGTAAAGAATTGACTGATGAATGGAAAACACGGGGCGTACAGGAAAGTAAAGATTTTTCAATTTTAACCGCCACTATTGCAAAAGGCACATTTGGATTAAGCCCTTCGGAACACAGCAAATTGAAAGGCTTAGAAAAAGAAAATCTTCGTGACCACATGACGACTTTAGAATTATTGTTTTCATCATTGGGCGAAGAAATTACCCGCAGGATTGCCATAGACGAAGATGCTCAAGGGTTTCATGAAAACCATGATGTGGCTCAGAAAGGCGGTCATATAACAGGTAATTTGGTGAAACAGACTGAAAAAGATGGGGTAAAAGTGGTTTCAACAGAAAACTATTTGAAAAATTTAAAAAACAATTCACAGGATTTGTTACCTGAAACTACTACAGATTAGAAAGAATTTTTTATGTTTGAATTAGGATTTTTAGGATTATAAGGATTTAATAGGATTTTAGATGTTGACACACGCGCTTGTCAAC
>JAYUQN010001110.1:0-6259 GCA_043756725.1 Saprospiraceae bacterium | reverse complement strand
CCCACTTTGCCCATACTTTTAGTCTGTACTTGATTTTTAATGGTATAATCCAAGTAACTAAGGATTTGTTCTGCGCCATTATCCACCTTGTGTTTGTTTTGTTTTAGTCGAAGCCCATTGTCGTAATCCATTGTTTCAGTGATGGTGCGGGTGGTGGTAGCATTGGGCTTGTGGGTGCGGGTTTTACTTAAAACATTGTCCGCAAGGTCATAGGATGTGGTGATTTTTTCACTGAAATTGGTGTTGGTTTGCGCTTTGAAAACATAAAAAAATACCCCCTCAATACCTTCATACTGAGGGGGTGGCTGAAATAGAATAAAATAAGAACAAGCTGAAAACTTATCTAATTCATGTGGTCTTTTAACTAACTTCCTGTGCCAGCAGGCACACGCATCGCTAAGACCTTACCCCATCTGGTACACCTTAGTGAGAACGGGTCTTAGATGTAACAATATCAATCATTCTAATAATTTTATTACTTTTCTTGATATTTTTACATTTGACTAGTCCTGTAAAAAATGGTGATTTTGAATTGAAATTATTCATTGAAAATTCTGAGTTGTACAGTTGTGTGATATATAAATAGCTTTTAGATGATGAATTAGTACATACAACACTATAATCTTTTGCTTGAAGAAATGTATCTTGAACAACTAAATACTCAATTTTTTTCAACTCATTACTATCTTTATAAACCGTTGTATCGCGTTGAAAGTAAATTTTAGAAACTCTCGCTCTATATATGTTACATTTACCTCTATGACGATAATTAACAACATCGCATGGACATTTAACAGTTGCTATCAATTCTTGAATATTGACTTGCAACGCATAAATATCTGAAATTCTAATTATTGTATCTGTTCTTAACTGTGCAAATACTCTAGTATTTACAATTAGAACTATAATAATATAATAATATTTCATTTTCATTTTATTTCATATTATAAGATTTAGGATAATTGACTTTTTTCTTCACACCAGTACTAATATTCTCATACTCTCGGGTAACTCCTTCTAACAGAATTTTACCAACCTCTAACTTTCTTTCGTCTATGGTTTGCTTTTTTCGATATGTATCTCTTATCAAACCTGACCATGTTCTGATGTTCAGACCTTCATAATTCATAGATAATTTAACTGCTTTAGAATCAGATGCAAATATTTTCGCTTCCACTTCATAACCAATTGCAGCTAATTTTACAGTTCCACCTTCTCTATTAAATTGATAGGCATGGAAGGTTTCCTCATATAGTACAGCCCCTCGTCCACCAAACATTTCTTGGTCAACTCCTTTTTGACCTTCAGTGAAGTTGGGAATAATGACATCAAATGTTTTGTCACTTGTTTTTTTTACTAAACCCAGCTCATCAGTTTCTCCAGCTTGAAGCTTGGATGCATCATCGCTAAAATTAAATGTAAGTTCAGATTTCTCCAATTCACTAACGATTTTCGCAAATTCAGGATCATATTTTTTATTGGGTTTTGCTACTCCTTTTTTGTCTGTTATAGTTGCTTGTGTATAAGTTTTAACATATTCTTCCATATTGCTATTTGAATATTTTACTGTATCACCGATTAGGTCTGAATATATTATAGGATTATTTCCCATACCTACATATTGACTTTCAGAATAATTTGGCTTAGGGTCTATTTGCCACCATCGTCCAAGTGTTGCATCATATCCTCTATAAAAAGCCATACTTAGGTCTAAACCAAAATCATTATTAAGTTCAATACCATTGAATTGATACTTACTATCCAACACCGAAGGCGTATTCATCCAAACACCCTCCATCGCAAGACCGAATGGATAATACGAATTTTCTTGTGTCACTTCGCTTAGTTCTTGATTTGAGTTTTGTGAAATAACACCATCATTATTTTTATCCATAAACATAATGCGAGTATTCCCCAAATGATCTTTTAAAGCAAATTCATATTTCAGAGTATTATTGACTGTAATAATACGCCCTTCTGCATGATATATTGCCTCAAACGCTCCGTTTTTGTACTCTATACCCCCCACATAATCTTGAATATCACCTAATATCGCAACATCTTGAACAGCTTCAAAGTTTGAATTAGACTGTGCTTCAAAGTTAGGTAATAATTCAACACCCGTTTTACCTTTTAGTATCACGGTACTATTGGATGCTACTGTTCCTGTTGATTGCAATAAACCCGTAGAAAAATATGTACCCGGTGCAATAGGAACACCACCCAAAGTAACCGTATTTGCTATCCCTTTTGAAACTTTTCGCAACTTCGTACCACCCCCATCATATAACCATTCAATAATATTACCATTACTAAAAGTTACTTTAATAGGCAAATTTAAGTAATTGTACTCAATTAAGCTAATCCCTTTATTAAGGTCACTTTTCAAGTTGCCGTTATTATCGTAGGTGTATGTACTCCCCGATGCTTGTGATTTAAACCCTTTCGTCAAGTCTGCAATATCTACCACCTTTTTTAAACGATTGGCTGGGTTAAACTCGGGTTGATTATTGTCGTTGTAATAATACGTCAGATTGTCTATCATTACAGGTGTTGCACAGTTAGCTATAAACCCTTTTCGTTGTAGCGTTTGTATATTCCCTCTAACGTCATAAGTCAACTTTTCCATATACTTATTGTCGTCATTTGTTTTCACACTTGCATCATTGAGTTCGGCATAATTGGCTTCCGTCATTCTGCTGAGAAAATCATACTGGAAAGTATAGGTTTGTCGCTGTCTGCCTTTGGTTTGCCACACCATTTGACTGATATTACCTCCGTATTGTGCTGTTGCACTTGTTCCCGTAGGCGTGTAGGCAGCATTTGGATTTTGATACCTTAAATCCAATGAAAACAAATCGTTAATGTCTAAGTTTGTGGTACTTGGCGTGCTGGGTGTAGGCAAGGCACAAGTAGCTGCCGCACCTGCAATATTGGTCGTGCTGCCGTTTATGGCTGTCAACCAACCCATCACATTGTATTGGTAATCAACTTTTTGTAGATATTCTAATGTACCCGCCTTCCCCATGCGTTTGGTTTGCACTTGGTTTTTGAGGGTATAGTCCAAATAACTGAGTATTTGCTCATTTTCACTATCTACTTTATGCTTGTTTTGCTTTAACCTAAGCCCATTATCATAATCCATTATCTCGGTAATGGTGCGGGTGGTCGTGGCATTGGGTTTGTGCGTTCTTGTTTTAGTCAATACATTATCCGCTAAATCGTAGATGGTCGCTATTTTTTCACTGAAATTGGTATTGCTAATTGCACCACTTGGGCTATATAAATGATTGTTACTATACGCAGCCGATAAACGTCCGTAAGGGTCGTTGTATTCCATAAACGCTTCCAGATACGTGCCGAAATAGTTTTTAGTGCGCTTTACTTTACCTAATTCTAAACCCGATGTGGCGGTGCTGTATTCTGTTTCTGTCAATAGCGTAGAAAATGAAGGATTACCATTGGTCAATGCAGTTGCTGTGGTAAACCCTGTTTTCAAAGGACGACCATAGTTGTCATATTCTATACCCAGATAGCGGCTCAATGCTCTCTGGTTGCCGTCTTGGGTCAGCACCAATTGGTTGCGGACATTGTACAACATATCCATATAGTCGGCA
This sequence comes from Saprospiraceae bacterium, assembly GCA_043756725.1. Classification (GTDB taxonomy): domain Bacteria; phylum Bacteroidota; class Bacteroidia; order Chitinophagales; family Saprospiraceae; genus JAAFJT01. The sequence goes on along the minus strand of JAYUQN010001110.1, from coordinate 2,642 downwards.
TCGGGTACTTTTTTACGCGTCACATTGTCGTCCCAATCATAGACATACCAAAAGTCGAGGTCAGCCGTTGATGAAACCCATTCATCATAATTATTGCGCTGTTGTTGCACCTTTTTCAAACGGTCTTTATCGTCGAATTCGTAGATAACATACGCTCCGCCTGCCACATTGTTTTGCGATTGATTAGTAAACACCTTGCGCCCTTTTTTATCGGTAAAGGTATTCATCACCCGTCCGTCAGCGTCGGTTGTTTTTACTTTATTGAGCGAGTTGGCAGGCATCAAAGCGGTGCCTTGCATATTGTAGGCTTCGTTAGCCGAGTTGCCGCTGTATTCTGTAATGGTGGGTTTACCTGCCCAATTCAGGTCGGCAGCGGTTACTTTCCATATTCTACTGAGGGGGGAAGGTTCGTATTCAAGCTTGGTGAACAATTGCCCCGTTGGCACTGCTACAAAGTTGCCATTGCTGTTGAGGCTTTCATACGGCTCATATTTTTTCCATTCACGACCTTGATTGTCATAATCCACTGCCGACACGACGTCTTTACTCGTAGGCGAGTTGGCAACGGCTACGCTTTGAATGGGTCGGCCAAGTCCGTCAAAATATTGTCTGGCGGTTTTAGAAGTAATATTGTAGCCGAGTGTACCACCAATAGCGGTATTGAAAGTGGTTTTGGTTTCTATCCAGTTTTTGTTAGCTTGGTTCACGTCTTTGTAAGTGTAAAAGTAGTCTGTGACAACGGCGCCATTTCTGGCAGTTGCTTTTGTGACGCGTCGGAATTTATCGTAAATAAAAGTGGTGAACTGCCCGTCAATATTGGTAATTTTTTGGACGAGTGGCGTATTTGTGAAATAGTCATAAGTCCAGATAAAATCTTTGAATTTGCGGGTTTTAATTAAGCCATTAGCATCCCAAGTATAGATTTCGGGGTCATTCCATCCACGCATTGTGATACTCGCAGGCTTACCTTTTGCAGGTTTTGTAGGAGGTGTTGTGACTTCAGCATCATAACTATTTATTGTGCCTTCTTCTTCCCAACCCCCATTATTTGGAAATACTTGTGCTGTCCCCGCTTGATTCCAAGACATTTTATATTTGTAAAATTTGTGTGGATAAAAATCACAAACATTGAAAATAGCATTAGACCAACTACTGGGTTTAATACCATCCGTTTTACCAAATGGTGCAAATTCAGTACGAGTTCCCTTTACCAGAGTTGAACCAATATATTCTTCGGTTTGGAGTGGCACGCCTTTCATATTTAAGTTTGTTTCTAAAACGGACTTAATGCTCAACTGCGCGCCATTTTGAGGGCTAAAATTGGGATGAGCTGCTGTAATATCGGCAGCATAATACATTTTTTGATTCGTTGTTTTACCATCCGAATTGATGGTTGAGATAGCAATAGGATTTAGGTGTGCGTTTGTGGTGTTGTATTGATATTGGGTAGTGGATGTAACACCATCTTTTGAACTTTGAACGGATTCTAAACGATAAGGTAGGGTATGTCTGATACTGTAATAATTAATAAATCCAATTAGGGTTGATCCTTCTTGACAAATAGACTGAGGCGCAGCTTTTGCTATTAACCCAATATTGTAATTGACTGTATTAGAAGATAAAGGTGTATTAATAGTAGAACTTAAGGCTTGACTACTATTGTTATCATTATATTGATAGCTTTCTTTTATTTCACCTAAAGACGGAATATGATGAATGGGTGCGGCAGGATACCTATTCATGAAACTGCTCATATCTATGACCATCGAATATTTGAATATGGAATAACCACTTGTCAAAGTGTTTGTGCCATTGCCACTTAATATTTCTTTCACTCTTTCATAACCTATATGGTTTGAGCCACCAAAACCACCCAATAAAAAATAATTTTCGCCAGTAATAACATTTGAATTAGCATTGGAATAGCCATACCGAATAGGGATAAGTAGCTTACCACTTGTAAAAGCACCAGTTTCATTAGAATAATCATAAGTTTTAACAATATCATCCGATTGAGGAGTATTATCGGTGCTATTTCTAATAGTTTTAACCCTTAAACCGCCAGCTAATTTATTGACAACGTTAGTGGGGATAATATGAAGGTTAAAAAAGGCATAGCCATCAGTCGTGGTTATTTCAAATTTGTAAGGAATACCTGTTTGTAAGGTTGTATTATTTAATGCCGCCAAAAAATCTATTTTAGTATAAGTTTGTTGGTAAGGGGAAGAAGACAAAATAAAGCCAATTTCCCCTACTTGTGTAGCTGTATTGAGGTTATAAATCCTCATCGTCACACCCACATAAGAAGGTACTTGCCCATTGCAAGTGATATTGAGCCGTGTTAATCCCAATTCGTATTTAACTTTTGTTAAATCTTGGGTTGTGAATGTAAAATTCTTACTCGTTACTTTGGGTTGTCCATTAGCACAACAATTAGGGTCGGCAGGCGTAGCACAACTCTGAATCCAATATCGCCCGCCTGCAAAGTAGTCTGGATAACCTTCTTCTTCACCTACGTATGAATTAGCCTCGTAGGTAAATTGCGTATTACCACCAGTTGGATACTTAATTTTAGTTAAAACGCCTTTTTTCATGTGGGTTTCATTGGTGTTTCTATCCGAATCACCATAATTGAAACCATT
>JAYUQN010001109.1:0-2402 GCA_043756725.1 Saprospiraceae bacterium | reverse complement strand
TTGCTGAAAACGTTGAGATGGTAATGCCGGGCGACAACGTTGAAATGGAAGTGTCACTCATCAACACAATTGCGATGGAAAAAGGCTTACGTTTCGCTATCCGTGAGGGTGGTCGTACCGTAGGTGCTGGTCAAGTAACTGAAATTCTTGACTAATAGTATAAAATTAGGAATTTAAAAATTAGAAATTAGGAATTAAGAACTACATTTGTGTAGGCTTAATTATTAATTTCTAATTTTTAATTCCTAATTCTGTTTTAGGGGTATAGCTCAACTGGTAGAGTGGCGGTCTCCAAAACCGTAGGTTGCGAGTTCGATCCTTGCTGCCCCTGCATTTTTCAAAAAATAAAAGTGGCGAATTTATACTTTGTTTCAATAATGGTATTAAATTCGCCATTGCTATTTAAAATTAAAAAAATTATGAATAGATTAAAAAGCTATATCAACGAAAGCCTCGACGAGTTGCGAACAAAAATGACGTGGCCCACTTGGATTAACTTGCAACAAACCACAGGAATCGTCCTTTTGGCTTGTGCTGTCCTTGCGCTTATCATTTTTGCAATGGATATAACAGCCAATACTGCTTTAAAACTCGTTTACGGTGTTAAATAAGTTTGTGAGTTATGAATTATGAATTATGAGTTATGAGTTACGTGCAATCCGAAACTCATAACTCATAACTTATAATTCATAATTCATAAGCCCGAAACTCAAAATTATGTCAGAAGAAACAAGATGGTATTCCCTGCGTGTGATTAGTGGAAAAGAACGCGCTATCAAGGAACGGATTGACAAAGAAATCAAAGCCGAGCAGTGGGAAGATTATATTCCAAACGTGGTTGTGCCTACTGAAAAAATGTATAAAATTCGTAATGGCAAAAAAGTTATTACAGAACGCAATATATTACCGGGTTATATCCTCGTTGAGGCAATGCCTTCCAAATTGCGCGGTGATGTGGTGACTCAGATTGTCAATTTGCAAAATGTTATTCATTTTCTTGGTAAAAACGAACCTATTCCGATGCAAACCTCTGAAGCTAAAAGGCTTTTAGGTGTTGTAGATGATTCGCAAGGCTCTTCTGAAACGATGATAGAACCGTATATCGTAGGTGAAACCGTTAAAATCAATGAAGGTGCTTTCGCTGATTTTGTTGGTGAAATATTAGAAGTGAACGAAGAGAAAAAGAAACTCAAAGTGGTCGTGAAAATTTTTGGCAGAGGTACAGAAATGGAAATGAGTTTCATGCAAGTAGAAAAACAGTAAGGTTATATTAACGTCTTTTTAATCCAAAAAAAGTTATGGCTTTAAACCCCGTTGGGGTTTAAAGCCTTTTTTAATTAGGAATTAGGAATTTATGACTCCCTAAGTATTTTTTGATAAAAATGCTATTGATGCCAAAATTCCTATTCCTAATCATCAGTGTACAAAGGATTTTGATAAATAGCGTAAAAATGTTTCGCGCGTAGGTTTAGTAAACGGAAAATAATTTTTTTTTCAAAAAAAAATAATTTTCCGTTTACTAAACCGATTGGCATAAATTTCATAAGTAATTGAAAATCAATTATTTAATGTTAAAACAAAATATTTTGAACACCTATGATTCATCATTTTCTTATTGCTTTTGTTTTTTCGCAGAAGCCACATTATCCCCAATGACTATTGCTTGAACATTAGAGACATCATCAATTGCCAAATAGCCTTCATTGGCACGTCCTATTATGCGGAAAAATTGAGTCTCTGTTAATGAAGCTGTTTCTAAAAAAGTGCCATTGGCTTTTGCAATGTCTTTCCATTTCACGCCATCTGTGCTCACTTGCCATTGGAGTGAATACACTTCATCGTTATTGCCTTTGGCAGTCAATGAAACAAATTCTCCAGATGCGATGGTCGTTTTGTCTCCTTTCACTTTGATAGAAAGACTTGGCACATTGAAAGGTAAATTTTGAGTAAAACCGTTAAGGCTGAGGGCGCATACAGCGCAAAGGGAGAAAAGAAATCTCTTGATCATCATAATTCGTTTTAAAATGTAAAATAATGGTTAAAGGATAGTTTATCGTAATGACAGTTATGCTTAAAAAATTGTGCCATCTTTTAAACTGACAAATAAATATTTTGTAACAGGGCAAAAAACTAATTAATATTCTGTTGAATAGGCTTTATTCAGATTAGTTGACTATTCTTTGGTATTTATGAGTATATAAAACAGGCTTATACGTATTCTACTGATAACCACATATTTTATACTTCTTTGTAGAAACGAAAACTTGAAAAGAAAAACTTATATGTCCAATCAATAGTTGATTTTTTTGTTGCTGTAATTTTTCGTGTGCAAATGTAGAGACGTTGCAGTGCAACGTCTCTACGTGGTTTATTTTAACAAGGTTATTGAAACAAAATACCCT
>JAYUQN010001108.1:0-6267 GCA_043756725.1 Saprospiraceae bacterium | reverse complement strand
ATAGAAGCGAGCGGAAAACGAGACTCGAACTCGCGACCCCGACCTTGGCAAGGTCGTGCTCTACCAACTGAGCTACTTCCGCTTGATTTTCAATAACTGTAAACGCTCGTTTGCGTTTGCGGTGGCAAATATAGTATCGTTTGGTTTATACTTCCAAGTTTTTTTAAGATTATTTTTAAAAAAATAAAAAGAAAATTTTGTTTGGCGTTTTTATACCCCAAATTTGACAAAAAAGCCCTTATTTTGCATTTTATTTTAAAATTTTGAAAATGAAAAATTCTTACGACGATTTTCTATTCGGCGATTTCCCAGAATTGCTTCAAACGCTAAAAGCGGACACGCCTGCTAAGTGGGGCAAAATGAATGCGCATCAAATGGTTGAACATTTGGCGGGAATCCTTAGTTTTTCTAATGGGCGTTTTACGGCAACGCCCAATGCAGAGCCTGAAAGATTGGCTTATCGTAAAATGCGGTTCTTTGAAAACGATGTGCCTTTCCCAAAAGGGGTTCGGGTAGGTTTTGTGCCCGAGGAGCCTATACCGACTATGTTTCAAGATATTGAGCAATCCAAACAATTTTTAATGACTCAGTTGCAGCGTTTTTATGATTATCATGAGGAGCATAAAGACATCAACCCTATGCACCCTGTGTTCGGAGAATTGACTTATGCCGAGTGGGTAGCGTTTCATGTGCGGCATAATAAGCACCATTTTAAGCAATTTGGCATAATAGAAGAGGATATTTAAAGTTGACGTATTGTATTAAAATAAATTATTAAAAATTCCGTTTGTTAGATAACTTTTTTTTGTGTGAAACTCGTATAAATGTTGTATTTTTGCGTAAATAATCCAATGTCTTTGAACAAAATAATTCGCCTAACAATGAAAAAATCTTTTTTGAAAAACATTTTGCTGCCTTTGGCTGTTGTTGCTATCATCGTTGCTTCTTTGTCTTCTTGTCAAAGAGGATATGGTTGCCCTTACAAAATGCAGGCTAAAATTGAAGTAAAACGCTAATTATTCTTTCTTTTTCACCGTTCAACTTTTTTATATATGATTAATTGGATTCCCGTGGAGTCTGAACAGCAGTTGAATTCGATTGCTGAAAGGTCAAACACTGTACCGTGCTTAATATTTAAACATTCTACCACTTGCAGCATTTCAGCTATGGCAAAACAACGCTTGGAGCGGCAATGGAATTTTGAGGGACAGGAAATCGAACCTTATTATCTCGATTTGCTGCGCTTTCGGTCTGTTTCGCGTAACATTGCTGAAAAATTTCAAGTGCATCACGAGTCTCCGCAAGTGTTGCTTATTCATAATGGCGATTGTATTTATGATGCTTCCCATCTCGATATTACGGTTTCTGAGTTGCGGGCTTGTTATACAGATACGCTTTAATTTGATGATACGTTTTAATACCTTAAAAACTTTTCAAACCCTTGCGATTTGGAAAGTTTTTCTATTTTACTAATATGACCCTTTTCATCACAGACGACGGCTCTCATTCCGTTCTATCCGACGCCTTCGGCGTTTCATATCACTCTAAACATGGAGCCATTCAAGAAACGCAACACGTCTTTATTGAGGCGGGTTTGAAATATGCAGTTGAAAAAGGGCTGAAAGATATTTCGATACTTGAAATTGGTTTTGGAACAGGCTTAAATGCGTTCATGACTTTTTTAGAAGCCGAGCGTTTAGGGATAAAAATTGACTACACAACGGTCGAAGCATACCCCCTCAGTATGTCGTCCATTTTTCAGCTAAATTATGTTGAAAAATTGGAAGCAGAGGCACATCGTTCTGCCTTTGAAACGATGCACACTGCTGCATGGTTTGAAAAGCACCCCCTCTCCGTAGGAGTCCCTTTTCATAGGAATCCCTTCGGATCGGACAGTATAAATGCCCATTTCACTAAAATTTTAACAGATTTCGAGCATATTAATTTTAAAAACTCCTTTGATATTATTTACTTCGATGCCTTTGCACCCGAAGCGCAACCCGAGCTTTGGGAAACGGAAATGATGCAAAAAATGTATGATGCCTTGAAAATAAATGGCATATTGACAACCTATTGCGCCAAAGGCGTGGTGAAAAGAGTGATGAAATCTGTGGGTTTCACCATAGAAAAACTGGCGGGTCCGCCCGGGAAAAGGGAAATGACAAGGGCGCATAAGAAATAACAATAAAATTTCTTGCAATTTTGTGACACTTTTTTTTATTTTTATTATTAACAGATTAGTACCGTTATTAAAAATAATATTTGTATAAATAATTAATTTACAATTTATTATACATTAAATAGTAATAATAAGTGTAAAAAAATCCTGTCACAAAAAAGCCATAACATTTCACTTGTCACTTGTTGCGCTACTAATTTAAGTATAACTTCGCCTTGTACTTATGGAAAAAAAGAAAAATTAGCATTATTGAAAATCCATCAGTGAACGCAAAAAAGAGAATTTGCTGATTTTGCACTACATAACTAAACCCCCTTTAGCCAAAAGAAATCCAAATGAAATAAAATGATTCATTTCCAAATGAGTCAATAAGTAGTGTGAACAATCTGCATAATACGCTCGTTCCTTTTCGAAGGTGACGGGCGTTTTTTTTAGCGTTACTATGGCGCCAGTCTTTCTATTTTCCATTCGGTATTAGCTTGCCTTATGTAGCAAATTCTGTCGTGTAAACGGCTGCGTCTCCCTTGCCAGAACTCAATCAAAGTGGGTTTGACGATATAACCACCCCAATTGTGCGGTCGCGGCACCCCCTCAGTATCGGCGTATTTTTCAGTCAATTCATGATACTTTTTTTCTAAAAATAAGCGATTGGGTACAACCTGACTTTGGGGAGAAGCCAATGCGCCAATGCGACTGCTTTTAGGGCGACTGTTGAAATATTCCGTTGAAATTTCTTCGGCGATTTTATTTACAGTACCTTCTATGCGCACTTGTCGCTGCAAATCCAACCAATTGAAACACAAGGCAACGTGTGGGTTTTCATGCATTTCAATGCCTTTTTTACTCTGATAATTGGTGTAAAATACAAAGCCGCCTGCTTGATAATCTGAATGGTGAAATTCTACACCTTTTAGCAGAACAATGCGGGCTGAGGGTTTGCCATCGCGCGTAGCGGTTGCCAAAGTCATGGCATTGGGTTCTATAATTTCAGATTTAAGGGCTTCTGAAAACCATGTTTCAAATTGGACAAATGGGTTGGCATCCACATCGTCTATGTCGAGGGATTTCATCTGATAGTCTTGACGTAGGTCGGCTAATTTTATTCGCATTTTAGTTGAGTTTTAAGATATTATTGAGAGAGATTTACTAAATTTTTCAAATTTAGTAAATCTTTACCCCCCTCAGTATTGAACCTTTTTTACTTTGATAATCTACTCTTTTTATACCCATAGCTAAAATAAATCAACAAGCCCAAAGCCATCCATCCAAAGAAAACGAACCATGATTTCACAGGTATTTCAATCAATAGATAGCTGCAAAAGAGGACACCTAAGATAGGTATGAGGGACCACCGTTTCAGTAAGGTAAAAATACTCACACCCGTTGCTACTATTAAAAAGATTAAAAACAGGTATTCTTGATGGTTTTCATTGGCAATATTGGTTATGGCATTGCCGACCCGCTCTCTAAATTGATAGACAAACAAAGCAAATAAAACAGGCACTATAAATTGTCCATTGATGTAAGGCAGTTTGAATTTTTTATTTGGATTATCATCTTTTGGCAACAATAACACACCCGCGCAAACCAAGACGAAGGCGAATAGCGTTCCGATACTTGTCAAATCCGTCACCAAATTGGCATCCATAAATAAGGCGGGGACGGCTACTAAAAATCCCGTTACGATGGTGGCATAAGACGGAGTGCCATATTTAGGATGTATCCGTGAAAAACGTTTAGGCATCAACCCATCGCGGCTCATGCTCATCCAGATGCGGGGTTGCCCCAATTGAAAAAACCAAGAGAACACTTGTCGTGGCAACCACTGCACTGATGGAAATGAGGTAATTCAAAAAAGTCAAACCCGTTTTTTCAAAAACATAAGCCAAAGGGTCTGTAACGCCTTGAAACTCCTTATAATTGACCATGCCTGTGATGACCAGAGCGGTCAAAATGTAAATAATGGTGCAAATAATTAAGGCGTAAATCATACTGCGAGGCAAGTCTCTTTGCGGATTTTCACATTCTTCTGCTACTGTTGAAATAGCATCGAAACCGATATAGGCGTAAAAAACGGCGGATACACCTGCTAAAACGCCAGTGAAACCATTTGGCATAAAAGGCGACCAGTTTTCAGCAGGTTTTACATAAAAGAAACCGACAACTATGACGACAAATAAAACGATTAATTTCAGAGCAACCATAAAATTAGCGCCTTTTTTACTCTCTTGTATGCCGACATACACCAACCATGTTACCAATATAACGATGATGAAAGCAGGTAAGTTGAAAATGAGATGCAAATCACCTATCATGGGCGCAGTTGTCCAAGCCATCCCCTCAGTATTTCCGCCTTTTGAAACGGCTGTATCGAAGAGGGCTTTGGCAGTGTAGCTGTCCGTAATCATCCATTTGGGTAAGTGGATGCCGACACCTTCGAGGAGATTGTTGAAATAACTCGACCAAGAGACAGCGACAACGATGTTGCCAATGGCATATTCTAAAATCAAAGCCCAGCCGATAATCCAAGCCACTAATTCGCCAAAAGTAACATACGAATAGGTGTACGCACTGCCTGCAACAGGCACACGGGCGGCGAACTCTGCATAGCACAAAGCCGTGAAACCGCACGTAACGGCGGTAATTATGAAAAGGAAAACGATACCGGGTCCCCCTTCAAAAGCGGCTTTGCCGATGGTTGAAAAAATGCCTGCGCCGATAACGGCAGCGATACCGAGCGAGATTAAATCACGCAATTTTAGGCTTTTCACCAATTCGCCGTTACCACCATGCGGGTCGGTTTCGGGGTTTTGGAGCACTTGTTGGAGCGATTTCCGTCTGAAAAGAGATTTTAAATCCATTTATTATAGGCTTTTAGTGAAGCCATAAAGTTAATGGAAAAAAGGAAGAATGGTAGGAAAGTAAAGAAAAATGCTACGAGGATGTGAAATCTTCGTAGCCGTATCACGGACTTTAGTCCGTAAGTGTTTAAAAACTATAAATACAATAAATAAATGCTGTTCTAAAATAAAATTATTTCAATTCATTCGACATTTGCGGACTGAAGTCCGTGGTACGGCTAAGTGGACAAGTTTTTTAAAACTAAAAAAGTGTTTATAGATGACTGCCCTGAATTTGCTTAACTAACAATGCAGTTTCATCCATACTCAAGTCTAAAAGGTCTGCAATAGAAGCAATATCATTACCACGGGCTAATAACCTTTTAATGGCTTTTAAAAGTTTTTCTTGTTCAGCGTGTAGTTTTTGTTCTACACGTTCAGCTTTCTTTTTAAGCTGCTCGATTTCTTTCTCTTGATAAGCCAAGAAGATATCATACTGACTAAAATCAGCAATATATTTAGACTCTTCTGGAGATAAATTATCTTTTTTAAGTCGTTTTAATACTTCTACCATGTCTTTATCTTTTTTAAAAGTTACAAAATCGCTTTCTACATTTTTTGGATTTTTACTTTTTTGAGCAAAATCAAACCATTTAAAATATGTAGAAAACATATTGTTGTTAACTACGTTTTTTTGAAAAATGTAAATAAGCCTGTTTTGGTTAAAAAAATCAAGGTCTTTTGTCTTATTATTGAGTATTTTCAGCGTTTTTTCTCTTTCCGCTTTAATATCATCAAAAGGCTTTGACCATAAAACATCATCTGAAATAAAATCTTTAGCCGCTTCGGGCAACATTGTGAACGCTATATAATCTTCTTTAAAATTAAGCGTATCGTCCACCAACCAAATTAAAGTAATAACGGGTTCTAAGCCGCTATAATTTTTTTCAGTATAGGTTTCACCATTAGGCTTTGTAATGGTAATAGGTTCTAAACTTTCAAGTTGTAAACCAGTATTAACACAATGATACAAATAAAAACGTTTATTGACATCCGTTTTATATTTTTGCTGCATTTCAATCACTACATATTTGCCGTGTATTTTACAGCGAAAATCAAATTTCACTATCACCGAATCATCACTTAGACGATGTTCTGTGCCTAAAAGGGTTATTTCTGTCGGAATTAAGCTACCTTATATAAAGGAGCCACTTGATTTTTTTCAGCCAACAACTGCTTGATTTTCGG
>JAYUQN010001107.1:0-6269 GCA_043756725.1 Saprospiraceae bacterium | reverse complement strand
GGACAGATGATATGGTGCGAGAACTGGGTGTTATGGACAAGCCTATTCAAGTTTATTACCCCGATTCTCAATCGCCTAACAATCCGAACGCTGTTTTTGAAGAGATGGAAAACAGCAAAGGCATGAATATTTTGGTTTGTGATGACGAACATCCTGTTTGGGCTAATCAGTGTCTTATGTATTGCGATTTGGTGGTTGTGGCTACCGAATTTGATGCACCCAGCACTTTATATGATATTGAAAAACATCTAAATCTTTACAGTGAGAATATACTCAATAAAAAAATCTATTTATTGCTGCTACACCCCGAAAATGCGCCTTTGCCGACCCAAACACGCCGTTGGTTTAAGCACAGAACATTTAATTTACATCTTCACGTCCGTAAAAATAACCCAAAAGATATTCGGCGGTTTTGCCGCATTATCACGCACCAAGCGGTGGGCTTGGTCTTAGGCGGTGGTGGTGCAAAGGGTTTTGCCCATATTGGTGCTGCCAAAGCCTTGCTCGAAACGGGTATTGAATTTGATTTTATAGGCGGCACAAGCGCAGGTGCTTTATACGGCATCATCTTAACCCTTACAGATTTTGATATGCCACAAGTAACGCAAATATGCAAAAAAGGCGTAGCACGCAAAGTCACCTCAAATGACTATAATTTGCCCTTTTTATCCTTAATGACGGGTAAAAAAATGAGGGCATATTTACATGAAATGCTGGGCGATACCCACCTCGAAGATATTTGGGTCAATACCTATTGTGTGTCCACCAATTACTCAACTGCTTCCATAAAAATTCATGATTCAGGCTTGGCAAGACAACAATTGGAAGCCAGTATTGCCATTCCAGGCGTGTTTCCACCTGTTATCATTGACCGCCATTTGCACGTAGATGGCGGAGTTATGGACAATTTGCCCATCGAAGCGATGTATCAAAAACCTGTGCGTCATGTGATTGCCATAGCCCTTTCTGCCCAATCGCCCCATTTGGTGAATATCGAAAAAATACCGTCTGCTTGGGAACTATTGGTGAATACTTTTACAAAAAAACACCGCTATCGTTTACCCAAAATGGCGGCTCTGTTGATTAATTCCTTGACTTTGAACAGTGTTCAGAAACAGGCTATCACCAAAACACAAGTTTCTCTTTATTTGGAAATGGATTTACGGACGTTCGGTTTTCTGGATTGGTCAAAATGGCAGCAATTGATAGAAAAAGGCTATGCTGAAACATTAGATTTCATAAAAAGGCTGCCTGATGGTGAGCAGTTTTGGAAATGATTTTGCTCGCTTTGTAAAATCTTATTTATCCTACTTTTTAATCCTAACATAATTTTGCAGCTCTACATAGCAATTAATTCACAACAAAATGAAAGTCCAAAATTCACTTATTTTATTTTTTTTCAAGCTCGTTTTAATCGTCTTTTTCTTGTTTTTATACCCCCCCCCTATAAAAGCCCAAGACACGCTGTTTTACACTGCCGACCAAAATTTGATGGACGTTGGGCTGTACGCTCATATTTATAAAGACGCAACCAATACCCTCAGTTTTGAACAAATAAAAAACCTGCCCGATGCTGCTTTTGAGAAATCAACGGCATCGCCCTTGCGTTTTGGCAATACAACGGCAAGCATTTGGTTGAAGTTCTCCATTAAAAACCAAACAGAATCACCGCTTTATCTTGCTTTTCAGAGCAATGCCCTCGCTTTTGTGGACGCTTTTATCTATGACGAAGCAGGAAAACTCACTACAAAAGAAATAGGGTTTGAACGTCCCGCAGACAATCAAAAATTTTCACGAAGCAATATTGTTATGAACATTGGACAGTCGCCAAAAGTCCTGTATTTCAAAATAGAAAGTCGTTATAGTCTTCAATTGCCCCTCATTTTATCCCGTTCGGAGCCTTTGAACTTCCATTATTATAAGCTCGATGTGAAAAATGGCTTGTGTATGGGCATACTCATAGCTATGGCCTTGTACAATCTATTTATTTTCTTCTTGGTCAAAGACCGTCTATATTTGTACTATTGTTTTTATATTCTAACGAGCTTGTGGACGATTGCCCATGTCAATGGTATAGGTTTGCTTATTTGGAGTGAATCGCTTTTGCTAACCCGTATAGTAGGCGTCCCTTTTGTGTTGCTCTCCGCTTGGTTGTTTACCGTTAGCTTTCTGAATATTGATAAAAATATGCCCCGCACCTACACGGCCATAAAAATTCTTTGTGTTTTAATCGCCTTTATTATTCCAATAGACTTTTTGAATTTACAGATTCATAGAGCTATAGCACAGCAATTATTAACGCCTATTTCAACTTTTTCCATGCTAATTGTGGGTATTTTGAGTCATTTTCAAGGAAATAAAAGTGCAAAATATTATGTTTTAGCGTGGGCATTCTTTTTAGGCGGCGCAGTCACTACGTCGTTGAGTTATAGTAATGTATTGCCTTATAATTATTTTACTGCCAATGCTGTATTATTCGGGGCTTGCATTGAGAGTATTTTATTGGCTTTTGCATTAGCCAATCGCATTAATATCTATCGGGCAGAATCTGCCAAAGCCCAAGCCTTAGCTTTGCAACGGTTAGAGGAAAATGAAACCTTAATTAGAGAGCAAAATAGAGGCTTAGAGGAAAAAGTACGTGAGCGCACAACTGAATTGGAGACATCGTTTGCCATTCTTAAAGCCACTCAAAACCAACTCATTCAATCCGAAAAACTCGCAAATTTGGGTGAACTCACCGCAGGTATTGCTCACGAAATTCAAAACCCTCTGAATTTTGTTAATAACTTCTCTGAATTGAGTGTGGATTTAGTAAAAGATTTAAAAGATGAACTTAAAAAAACGGATAAAGACGAAGATTATATAGACGAACTATTTGACGATTTGAGTCAAAACCAAGAGAGAATCAATCAACATGGCAAGCGAGCAAGTAATATTGTGAAAGGGATGCTCGAACACTCCCGGACGAGTAAAGGCGTAAGAGAATTGACGGATATTAATAAACTGGCAGATGAATATTTGCGGTTGTCGTATCATGGTTTAAGAGCGAAAGACAAGGAGTTCAATGCTGATTTAAAAACGGATTTTGATAAAAATTTACCTAAAATTGAAGTCATTCCACAAGACATTGGGCGTGTTTTATTGAATTTGATTAATAATGCGTTTTATGCGGTGAATGAAAAAGCGATGCAATTACGTTCGGGAAACTTTCAAAGTTTCCCGAACGTGGGAAACAGCGAGAACTATACCCCCTCAGTATCAGTAATCACACAACAGATTGACAATCAAATTATTATAAAAGTAAAAGACAACGGTGTAGGTATGTCCGAAAGCATGAAAGCTAAAGTTTTTCAACCATTTTTCACCACAAAACCGACAGGGCAAGGCACAGGCTTAGGCTTGTCTTTGAGTTATGATATTATTACAAAAGGTCATGGTAGCACAATTGAAGTTGAGAGTTTGGAAGGTCAAGGTTCTGAATTTATAATAAGTTTACCGTTAAAGAATGCTTAAAATGAAAAGATTTATTACTGCATACGTGCAGAAAATTTGGTTTTATTTTTATTTTTATTCAACCCTTTATTTAGTCAATTCACCCCTACTTTTAGTCAATTCACGCACATTGTTCACTTTATCAATTTCTAAATGGGACAATTTTATAGCATCACTTACAACTAATGACTTGACAGACCTATTCAATATTAATGTGAATAATGAGTTCAAAAGAGGCTTTTTAACCTATTATTCGCATAATTAATTAAAATGAAATTCCGTGTTTATCGTGAAATTACCATGTTAATGTACAATTTTGAAAGCCGCCCTAAAATGCAGGGAACGAATTATCCATACTTTAAATTGATATTAAATGAAAACTAAAGGCACTCAACCCATGCTTTTTTTTTGCAGTCTGTTTCTGTTTTTATACCCCCTCCCGAAAGTATCGGGACAAGCCAGTATAAGAGCCACAGATACCCTTATTTATACCCAAGACCAACCTGTACTCGATATTGGTCAATTTGCCCGTTTTCATCTGGACGCTCATGACAGCCTTACATTGGCGCAAATTCAAGCACTACCCGATGCGGCATTTCAAAAAAGCAAGACAACCGTTATGAATTTTGGCAATACAACTGCCAGCATTGGCATAAAACTCTATATTAAAAATCAAACAAGTGAGTCCTTGTTTCTTTCTTTTGAAAACAATGAATTGCAGCATATTGAACTTGTGACCAAAGACGAAACAGGGCAACAAACGGTGCAACACGGTGGCTCATTTAATGCCCCTTTTTCAAATCGCTATCTACAAAGGGGCAATGCCGTTCTTAAAATTGGCACACAACCCGCCCTTATTTACATGAAAGTCAAAACCCATTCAAGTTTTTACTTGCCTGTCAATGTGTCTTCATTACCATCTTTGAAGAATATGTCCTACAAGCTCGATGTTTTTAAAGGCTTGACTCTGGGCATTATGTTGGCGATGCTTTTATATAATCTCTTTATTTTCTTCCTTGTCAAAGACCGTTTGTACTTATATTATTGCCTATATGTCTTGGCAACTATCTGGACATTTTCTCATATAAATGGCTTATGGTTCTTTGCTTGGTCGGATTATTCCTTTCTCAATCGTTTTTTAGGGATTCAAGTAACCGCCCTTACTGCCGCCCTATTTTCTTTTCGTTTTTTGAACTCACGCCAACTGACACCGCGCTTGTATCGGGTTATGCTGGTCCTTGTCGTGGTCATCATCCTTATGATTCCAATCGAATACTTAGATATTCAACCGTTTACGAATAATTTTTTACAATTATTTATTGCGCTTTCGTCTTTTGTTTTGTTTGGCGCAGGTATTTCTGCCTATTTGCAAGGCAATAAAAGTGCGAAATATTATGCCCTTGCTTGGGTCTTTTTTCTGGCGGGTGCAGTTATTACCTTGTTATGTTTTGTCGGTTGGGTGCCTTATAATTTTCTGACAATCAATGCCGCAGTCATCGGTGCCTGTATCGAAAACCTTTTTTTATCTTTTGCATTAGCCAATCGCATCAATATTTATCGGGAGGAATCTGCCCAAGCCCAAGCCTTAGCTTTTCAACGCTTGGAGGAAAATGAACGCTTGGTGAGAGAACAGAATAGAGGTTTGGAAGAAAAAGTACATGAGCGAACAACCGAATTGGAGACCTCACTCGACGTTCTTAAAGCTACGCAGAATCAACTCATTCAATCCGAAAAACTCGCCTCCCTCGGTGAACTCACCGCAGGTATTGCTCACGAGATTCAAAACCCCTTGAATTTCGTCAATAATTTCTCGGAACTTAGCGTGGAAATAACCCAAGAACTCAATGTCGAAATGGATAAAGAGGCTCTTGACAAAGGCTATGTCAAAGAATTGATGGGCGATTTGACACAAAATCAAGAAAAAATCAGTCACCATGGCAAAAGAGCAAGTAATATAGTAAAAGGAATGTTGGAGCATTCAAGAGCTAGTACAGGCGTAAAAGAATGGATTGACATCAACGCTTTGGCTGAAGAATCGTTGCGCTTATCGTACCATGGATTGCGTGCGAAAGAAAAGTCTTTCAATGCCGATTTTAAAACTGATTTTCAAGACCCTCTTCCTAAAATCGAGATAATTCCA
This sequence comes from Saprospiraceae bacterium, assembly GCA_043756725.1. Classification (GTDB taxonomy): domain Bacteria; phylum Bacteroidota; class Bacteroidia; order Chitinophagales; family Saprospiraceae; genus JAAFJT01. The sequence goes on along the minus strand of JAYUQN010001107.1, from coordinate 637 downwards.
CAAGACATCGGGCGGGTTCTGCTGAATTTAATCAACAATGCGTTTTATGCCGTCAATCAGCGTAAGAAATTTGCCGAAACTACTGTCCGAGAGGACTCCTTTGTCCATAAATCTCCCTTCGGAGGAGAGGCGGGTATCCTACCGCAAGGCGAGGCGTATCAACCTCTTGTTACAGTATCTACACAAAAAATTGACAATCAAATAATTATAAAAGTTAAAGACAATGGCACAGGTATGCCCGAAGCCACTAAAGCCAAAGTCTTTCAACCTTTTTTTACGACTAAACCAACGGGGCAAGGCACAGGCTTAGGGCTTTCATTGGCGTATGATATTGCGACGAAGGGACATGGCGGTAGTTTGGAAGTCGTTTCTACTGAGGGGGTCGGTTCAGAATTCAGTATTCATTTACCGATCTCATAATAAGTTTTTGTTTTTTAAAACTAAAAATCATTAAAAAGCTATCTTTTTTGATAAAAACTGTATTTTTGTACACTAAAAATTCATTTTAACTATACTTACAAGAAAACCAACACATAAGAATGGCTACACGTAAAATACCAACACCAAGAAAACCCAAAGCAAAAACGCCTAAAAAAGAAGGCAATGCTTTTGATAAAATTATGAAAGAAATCGTCGA
>JAYUQN010001106.1:0-6270 GCA_043756725.1 Saprospiraceae bacterium | reverse complement strand
TTTTATTAAAAAATTTCATTTTTTAATAAAAAAAGAAAAACAAACCCGCTTTTGGGTTTTACCCTTTGGGTAGATTATTTTTTACTTCATCCCTTATCCATTAAATTTTAAATAATGCTAAAGGGGCTTTTTTTCTGAAGGAATCCCTTCGGGAAACCCATTATTCGCATAAATACTTAATTTTAAGGTAAAGATAAGGCTTTTAAGCTAATCTATCCAATCTGCTAAGAACAAATTTGTATCACGTGTCCCCCAATTATCCCGATTGGACGACCAAACCAATTTTTTACCATCGGGTGAAAACATAGGGAAAGCGTTGAAAATGCTTTCAGTTGTAATTTGCTCTAAGCCTGTTCCATCGTCGTTTATCATGTACAACTGAAAATCATAACCCCGTTTTGAATGGTGATTAGAAGCAAAAAGAATTTTTTTACCATTTGGGTGAAAAAAAGGCGCCCAATTTGCCTTGCCTAATTGCGTCACTTGTTTCAGATTTGTACCATCTATATTGACGGTAAAAATCTCCATGCTTGTCGGTGCTACCAAATGTTTTACCAAATTATCTTTATATTCTTTCACATCCTCCTCCGAAGTGGGGCGACTGGCTCTAAAAACAAGGCGTTTAGAATCGGGTGAAAAAAAAGCACCACCATCGTAACCCAATGCGTGGGTAATTTGGCGCACGTTTGAGCCATCAATATCCATAATATACAACTCCAAATCACCAGAGCGGTCGGATGTAAAAACGATTTTTTTGCCATCGGGTGAAATAGTCGCCTCAGCATCATAACCCGTTTCATGGGTGAGTTGTTTAAGAATTTTACCTTTTTTATTGGCTATGAAAATATCGAAATCGGGATAGAGGGGCCACAAGTATTTTTTGCTATCCGCAGGGGGTGGCGCGGGGCAAGCGTGACCGCCCAAATGTGTAGAAGCATAGAGAATATCTTTACCATTGGGCATAAAATAGGAGCAAGTGGTACGCCCAAATCTGGTTGAAATCATTTTTGGGTGGTATGTCGAATCGCGTTCTGCTTTTTTAATATCCAAGTGAAATATTTGATCGCATTGCACGCCCCATTGTTTGAAATCAGATTGAAACGTCAACGATTTGCTGTTTGGACTCCAATAGGCTTCGGCATTATTACCGCCAAAGGTAAGGCGACGAATGTTTTTAAGATGTTTTTCATTTTTAGAAGACAAGACGGAAGAGGCTTCACCCGACAATCCAGACGAAGATGTATTGTTTTGTGAAAATGAAAAATGGGAAATGAAAACAAGTAAAAATGTAAAGGTTTTAAGACAAAGATTCATAACGGCGTGATGATTTAAATTTTACGCAAAGTTAGGGTATGCCTTAAAGAAAAAAGTGTGGGTTGCATTGAATTGACGAGAATCTTACAATAGATTCTTAGGCAAAGATTTAGGGTAAATTTTCACAAAAAACTTACCCTAAATCTGCGAACAAACTACTATTTGTTATTTAACAATAATCAATCGTTCAACCACAGTATGAGATGAGGTTTCAATTCTATAAAATAAAACAGTGCTGGCTGTGATATCATAAAGATTCAAAAGCAATTCGTTGTACCCTTTGTCCAATTGTTTATCCATTGTTTTCAAAATACGCCCCGTTTCATCAAAAACGGTCAATTTTACTCTGTCGTTTTGCGGCAATTTGAAACGAATAGTGGTTTCATCTTGAAAAGGATTAGGATAATTGGGGAATAAGTGAAAATCACCCCCCTCCCTATTTACGCTTTTAAATACCAATTTGATGTCCTTATTTTCACCATTAGAAGTATAGGCTTCAGCAGGTGTCACATCGGATGATATAAACAAAGCATCGCTTAACTTTACGGGCTTTAAGGCTTGTAATTGGATAGAAAAAATATTTTTATTTGTATTTTGCTTTATGTCAGGTGTATTCCAACTGATGGTTGCCATCCCTTTTTCATCAAAAAGAGCATAATTAGAAGCATTAAAATGGTCTAAATCTGCTTTTTCAAGATGGGCTATTTTTACTAAACGTTTGTCATAATTTAGTGTCATTTGATAAGCCAGTATATTTAAATCTTGTGCAGAGAGGGTTATATTGTATATTTTACCAGCTTCCAATTGTTTATCTTCAACTTCTAAAAGCCACGTTTTAAGGCTGCGGGGTTGAGCGATAATTTCACCCAAAAGATTATTTGCTGTTTGGTTTATGTCACCCGTTTTAATGGCTATAAAATCGGCATTGCGGAAAGTGTCAGAAATATTATTGAACTGTATAGATTCTGGGAAACTTCCAGGTAAAACTAAAGGTGGCGTACCGAAGATGTAACCTTTAGGCACAAATCGCCAAGCAGTATTACCATTAACGCGGGGACTTTGACGTAAAACCAATTTGCGGGTATGCAACATGTCGGAAGCATCTATAAAACCGTCTCTATCAACATCGCCTGCTATGAGTTTGTAGGGATTTGTAATGGGTTCAATATCAAGTGCATGACGGCTCATGAGCGCAATGTCAAAAGTAGTAACGCCATTGAGCCAATCGGTATCCCGAGCAGGAGTTAAATTGTAATTGCTGCCCTTTATCAAATCGCTGAAAGTATAGTCACTATTTTTAACCGACATAGAATTAGAAGAACCTGCAAGCGTGAGTTGTGCTTGAATGGATTTACCGTTTTCCGTCCGTATTTTACCCATAATAGCGGGTTTTATGACGACTTGTGGAATACACATCTGATTATTATCTCTTACAAGAAAAGACCCAGTTCGGCTTGTCATTAACCCCAATGAGTCTTTGACCCAGACTTCAACGGCAATTCTTCCTGTATCGCCACAAGCTACTATCAACTCCGTGGTTGTAGGATAGCCTGTTCCTTGCCCAACGCGCCGAATAGCCGCTTGTATTTTATCAAGTCGAGTACAATTATCAAGAGCCGAAGCAATCATTTGTTGAGCGGTCACTCTGCCCGTTTTTGTGGTTGTAGAAATATTAACAGCAATATCTGTTCTTAAACTCAAACGCGGTTTAGAAGTGTCACGGATTGTCACTATGGCATTGCAAGTAGCGGTATTGCCTGCCCGATCTTGGACATAAAGGGTGACATTTTTATCGCCTATATCGCTACAATAAAAACAAGGATGGTTCAAGATGAGATACCATTGCCCGCAATTATCTCTTGACCCACCATCTACATCCAGTGGGTCAATACCTGCTTGTCCTGTAGAGTCAAGATAAATAGTCACGTTTTTACAACGTGCTATGGGCTTTGTAATATCAGGCGAACACTGAGCGGCAAGGTTGGATAATGATAAAATGAAAAGGAAAAAGAGGGTCAAAAAGACAAAACCAAAAGTATTTGTTCTCTTCATAGGAGGCTTCTTTATCGGATTTTAGGAAATATATGTTTGCTTCGAGACAAAATTAGCATAAGTTTACAATTGTGTTTTTTTTCATATTAACCTTTACAAAACATTAACACTTAGACGAGAAAGGGTATAAAAGTAACTGAGTATAGAGGTGTTATTGACATAGATTATACTAAATTTTTGAAAATTTAGTATATTAAGACCCCCCTCAGTATAAAAACATTTTTTCAGCACGCAACCCCCTTTTAGCTCTTTGCGTCTTGACAATCGAACAACAGAAAATAGGGATTTTCCTTATTTTCAGACAACAGTAAAAATTATAATCACACAACATGTTAAAGAAATATTCATAGTACACTTGTTACAGTCATCTTAACCTTCGCCTTTTCGAAGGTGAAGGTTTTTAACTTTTCAATCATTACAAAACAATCAAAAAAGCCTATTGACCCAATCATTTACAGCTTGATTTTTTAAGCATACAAAAAATTTTATTAACCGTTTCAATTTAAAAATTTTATCGCATGAAGAACTTATTGAAAGTCTCATTATTTATGAGCTTATTGCTTGCTTTTGCCTGTACTAAAACAGAAGATGTTACGCCAACGTTAACGGATGTAGCGGCAGACCAAATCACTTTAGCAGCCGATGAAATCGTCGCACAAGGTGCGGGTGGTGGTGGAGACACGCTCTCTAATCATGGTCGTCATGGTTTCGGTCCAAGAGGTCATGGAAAGCATGAACATCCGGGCGGCTCAAGAGGCGACTCTATCTCTATTTCACAATTGCCAGCATCCGCTAAAGCTTATTTGACTACCAACAATTTGACCGACAGTGTAAAAAAAGTGTTCAAACTTATTTTGAAAGACAGTGCTAATACAGTTCGCTACATTGTGCATTTGAAAAATCACAAGCACTTGCATTTTGACGCTAATGGAAATCTTGTTACGCCTGCAACCCACAACCATGCTTTTGTAGCCATCGCTTATGCCGATTTGCCCGCAGCAGCCAAAACATATTTGGCAGCTAACGCAGACATTGCAAAAATAACGCATGTTATTAAAATCACTAAACCTGATGGTACAATACAATATGGTGTCCGTTTGAGTGATAACAAACACTTCCACTTCAACGCGGCAGGTGTTTTAATTAAAAGACGGGGTTAATTAGTCGCCCAAATCTTCGTGTTTTTTCATAATTCTTAGAGAGGTTTTTCATACTAATTTGCTTCAAAGCCTTTACTTTTAATGAGTAAAGGCTTTGTTATTTTAAGAGATTTGACAACTTTTGAAAAGTTGTCAAATCTATAATCCTATTCTGTTTATCTTCGCAGCAAAAATCAGGTTTTGGCTTCAAAGTTTTGGATTTCAAGTAAGTTGAAATCCAAAATCTGAAATCCAAAATCACAAAATCGCAACTATGGCTTTAATTTCAATAAATTTAAAAACAGGCTCCGTTGATGCCGATAAAGATGTCGTCGTCGGTATTGACTTAGGTACAACCAACTCCCTTGTCGCTTATATCAAAGACGGTTCGCCTGTGTGTGTGGCGGGTGAAAATGGTAAAAATACGCTCGTGCCTTCAATTTTACACTTTAATACGGATGGTACATCCCTATGGCACATCCCGAAAAAATCGGGAAACAATCGGGAGGGGGGTATTTTGGTCGGTACTAATGCTAAAGATAAACTTATAACAGACCCTAAAAACACCATTTACTCCGTCAAACGTTTGATGGGTAAAAGCTACAAAGACGTTCAAGGCTTTGAAAACTATTTTGGCTATAAAATAATTGATGCACCCGATGAAGACAGTTTGGTGAAAATAAAGGTGAACGACATTTTTTATTCACCCATCGAACTTTCGAGTTTCATTTTGAAAGAACTGAAACAACGGGTTGAACAGGATTTGGGTAAAACGGTCACCAAAGCCGTTATCACCGTTCCCGCTTATTTCAACGACTCGCAACGCCAAGCTACACGGGATGCGGGTAAATTGGCAGGGCTGGATGTCCTTCGCATTGTCAATGAACCCACAGCCGCTGCGCTCGCTTATGGTTTGGATAAGAAAGAGACTGAAACCATAGCCGTTTATGATTTAGGCGGTGGCACTTTTGATATTTCAATCCTCCAAATTCAAGACGGTATTTTTGAAGTGCTTTCCACGAATGGCGATACTTTCCTCGGGGGTGATGATTTTGACAGAGCCATTATTGACCATTGGGTGAGTGAAAATAATATTGATAAAACGTTGATTATCAATGATAAAGTGTTTGGACAAGCCATTCGTTTGGCGGCTGAAAAAGCGAAAAAGAGGCTTTCAATTGAGCCCTCTTTTCATGCTGAAAGTGAGGATTTTGAAGGTTTCACAGGTGTTGAAAACCTAAAACTTAATTTAAATCAAGACACCTTTGAAAAGCTCATCCAACCCCTCGTTGCTAAAACTATTGAGTGCTGTAAAAAAGCTTTAGCCGATGCTCATTTAGCCGTTTCTGATATTCAAGAAGTCGTCATGGTCGGTGGCTCTACGCGTGTGCCTTTGGTGAAAAACAGTGTTTCACAATTTTTCAATAAAAAAGTACATGACAGTTTGAACCCTGATGAAGTCGTGGCTTTGGGAGCCGCCATACAAGCAGATGTATTAGCAGGCAATCAAAAAGATATTTTGTTGATAGACATTACCCCTTTGTCGCTCGGTATCGAAACAGTGGGCAATTTGATGGACGTCATTATTCCTCGCAATTCTAAAATACCAACCAAAGCAGCCCGACAATACACAACCTCTGTGGATGGTCAAAAAAACTTAAAAGTGGCTGTTTTTCAAGGTGAAAGAGATGTCGTGCAACACAACCGCAAATTAGGCGAGTTTATACTGAGGGGTATCCCACCGATGCCCGCAGGTTTACCTAAA
>JAYUQN010001105.1:0-6293 GCA_043756725.1 Saprospiraceae bacterium | reverse complement strand
TTTATTTCATTATAATCCTAAATTGTAAAAATGGAAAAGAACAAAATTGCCTTTACACTTTCAGTTATTGCCAGCCTAATTTGCTTTAGTAACTTTACTTATAAGTTGATTTATTTAGCTAAAATAGATTACTTTATACTAATTATAGGTATTTTTATTATTGCTTTGGGTGTATCAACGTATGTAAAGAAAAAGCAATAAATACTGAGGGGGCAAAACGACAACGGACAATCCGCAACCAAGCGAATTGTCCATTTTTTTATTGTCCATTTTCCATTGTCAATTGTCAATTGTCAATTGTCAATTGTCCTCTGGAAAAATTATTTCACTTCTTCATAAGTCGCATCTTCTACCGTACTGTCCTTTCCTTTTCCACCATTGTCACCCATATTGGCTTCTTCAGGGTCTTGTGCCTGCGAGCCGCCTTGTGCATCTTGGGTAGCATTGTACATATCTTGACTCGCTGCTTGCCATGCGGCGTTGAGCGATGCCATAGCGGTATCAATACCTGCTTCGTCTTGCGTTTGGTGAGCTGTTTTTAATTCACCAAGAGCGGTTTCAATAGCGCCTTTTTTATCGGCAGGAATTTTATCAGCGTATTCTTTCAACTGCTTTTCAGTAGAGAAAATCAAACCGTCGGCTTGGTTGAGTTTTTCAGCTTTTTCACGAGTTTTACGGTCAGCATCGGCATTCACTTCTGCTTCTTGTTTCATACGAGCCACTTCTTCTTTGCTCAAACCTGTACCTGCTTCGATGCGCACTTGTTGTTGTTTGCCTGTTCCTTTATCTCTCGCAGAAACGCTCAAAATACCATTGGCATCCATGTCAAAAGTGACTTCTACTTGTGGAACGCCACGTGGCGAAGGGGGTATGCCATCGAGGATGAAACGACCAATCGTGCGGTTGTCGCGCGCCATAGGGCGTTCGCCTTGCAAGATGTGGATTTCAACACTCGGCTGATTGTCAGAAGCGGTTGAGTAAGATTTTTGCTTTTTCGTTGGAATCGTTGTGTTGGCTTCAATCACAACGTCATACATGCCACCCATCACTTCGATACCCAAAGACAAAGGCGTAACGTCTAATAAAAGAACGTCTTTCACATCGCCTGATAAAACGCCACCTTGAATCGCTGCACCTAAAGCCACAACTTCATCTGGGTTCACGCTTTTGTTTGGTTTTTTACCGAAAAACTCCTCAACAACTTGCTGAATTTTAGGAATACGTGTAGAACCTCCTACTAAAATCACTTCATCTATTTGACTTGCTGAAACACCTGCATCTTTCAAAGCTTGACGGCAAGGCTCAAGGGTGCGTTTCACCAACGACTCTGCCAACATTTCAAACTTAGAACGATTGAGTTTCAAAACCAAGTGACGTGGCACGTTATCCACCACTGTAATATAAGGTAAATTGATTTCAGCCTCTTGTGAGTTAGACAATTCAATTTTTGTCCGTTCGGCTGCATCTTTCAACCGTTGCAAAGCCATCGGGTCTTTTTTAAGGTCAATGCCTTCTAATGTTTTAAACTCAGCAGCCATCCAGTCAATAATAACTTGGTCGAAATCGTCACCTCCTAAATGCGTATCACCATTGGTAGATTTCACTTCAAATACACCGCCACCGAGTTCGAGAACAGAAATATCGAAAGTACCACCACCGAGGTCATAAACCGCAATTTTCATATCTCTTGAACGCTTATCCATACCATAAGCCAAAGCCGCCGCAGTCGGCTCGTTGATGATACGGCGAACAGTTAAACCCGCAATTTCACCAGCTTCTTTCGTTGCTTGGCGTTGAGAGTCATTGAAATAAGCGGGAACCGTTACCACTGCTTCTACCACACCTTGACCCAAAAAGTCTTCAGCAACTTTTTTCATTTTCTGCAAAATCATTGCAGAAATCTCTTGTGCTGTGTAGTTGCGGTCGTCAATAGCCACGCGAACGGTGTCGTTGTCGCCGCGTTGCACTTTGTAAGAAGCGCGCTCAATTTCATGATGCTTTTCCGCTTCGCTATACCTTTGACCCATAAAACGCTTAATGGAGGCAATGGTTTTAGTGGGGTTGGTAATGGCTTGTCGCTTGGCAGGTGCGCCAATTTTGCGTTCACCATTAGGCATAAAAGCCACTACGGAGGGGGTTGTGCGACCACCTTCTTCGTTTTCAATAACGCGTGGCTCGTTTCCTTCCATCACGGCTACGCAAGAGTTGGTTGTACCTAAGTCAATACCGATAATTTTTGCCATAATTTTTTATACTTTTGAATTATTAAGTTATTCGTTAATTTTATTTTCAATTAAAAACACAATTCAATTGTACAAACAGAGTGCCATGCCATTAAAACTGACATAATTACGATTTTAGCTTGTTTTTAGGGCTTTTTAATGAAAAATATGACAGGTTTCAAGGTATTGAAACTGACGAAATGGCAGATGGACTTAGTAATAGATTAGACATAGATTTACGAAATCTTAAGATTTCGTAAATCTGAACTAAAAATTATTGAAGTAGAGTTTAACCGCATTGATGCCCCCTCAGTAAAAACGGCATTTTTCACCCTTATTTTTAATATTGCTCAAAAAAAACTAATTTTGCTGCTAAAAATAGAGCATCTTTTAAAAAAGCCATTATGCTAAAAATACCTTACGGCGAAAGCAATTTTGTAACAGTGATTAAAGACGGTTATTTTTATCAAGACCGTACTGCTTATATACGAGATTTAGAAACACTTCCAAAGTTTCTCTACTATTTGCGCCCTCGTCGGTTCGGCAAAAGCCTTTTTGTCTCAATGCTGCAGCACTATTATGGCATGGAACATAGAGCAAAATTTGATTTATTATTTGGCAAATTAAATATCGGCAAAAAACCCACGCCTTTGGCTAATCAATACATGGTTTTATCCTTTGAATTTAGTCGAATTCAGACCAATACGCCTGAAAATACTATTAATGGTTTTTTGTCAAATGTTCGAGAAGGCGTTGGTTTATTTTTGAATCAATATAAAACATTTTTTCCAACGTCCATTCATAAAGAGGTTTTAGCTGAAAATCAACCTAATGAAATGTTAAAAAAATTATTCTTTCATTACAACCTTATAAAGCAAGAAAAAGAGCTACCTAAAATATATCTTTTGATTGATGAGTATGACCATTTTGCTAATGAATTGATTTCATTTGATTTTAAATTTTTTGAGACATCCATCACAGAAAATGGCTTTGTCAGAAAATTTTATGAAGCCATTAAAACAGCAACAAGAGATGGTATTGTAGATAGGTTATTTATAACAGGCGTATCTCCTATTACTTTGGATAGCATGACAAGTGGTTTCAATATCGGAACAAATATTTCTCTGCGCCCTGCTTTTCATTCTATGATGGGTTTTGAAGAAGCCGAAGTACAAAATATTTTAAGGGGTATAGGCATTAAAAGCCGTGAACTCTCCCCTATTTTGAAAGATTTAAAGGCTTGGTATAATGGCTATTTATTCCATATTGATGCCAAATCGCCTGTCTATAATCCCGATATGGTCTTGTATTTTGCAGAATATTATCAAGCTGAAAAAAAATATCCCGACAATTTATTAGACTCCAATATTGCCAGCGATTACAGCAAAATTCGTAATATTTTTAAAATTCAACAAAATGAAGAAAGTCACTTAAAAACACTTCGTCTTTTGAGCGATAGAGGCGAAATAACAGCTGTCTTGACAACAGAATTTAGTTTAGTGAAAAAATTTGAACAAGACGACCTTGTTAGTTTGCTCTTTTATATGGGCTTTTTGACTATTCGCTCGGAAGTATTGGGCAGCCTTGTATTTAGTTTTCCAAATTATGTTATAGAAAAATTATACGCTGATTATTTTATTGCTATGATTGAGGAACAAACAGGTTTGCCAATTGATAATAGCGAACTCAATTTTGCGATTAGGGAATTAGCAACTTGGGGGAATCCCGAATATTTGTATCAACAAGTGAATGAAGTCGTCAAAGTGCTGTCAACCCGTGATGCGAAAGATTTTAATGAAATGTCTTTGAAAGCCATTTTTGTGAGTTTATTGCATCAGCAAAGATTCTATTATGTTCATTCCGAATTTGAATCGGAGCATCAATATGTAGATGTTTTTTTAGAAACCATTCGGGGTTATAAGGTCAAATATGAAGTGGCTTTTGAGTTGAAATATGTCAAAAAAAGTGAAATAATGGATGTTGAAAAGGCTTTGGATAAAGCTGAAATTCAGTTGATGAAATATATGGTAACACATAAATTTAATCAAAGACCGAGTCTTAAAGCCTTTGTCGTCTTGGTGCACGGTTTAGAATTGCATGCAAGACAAATGAATTTAGAAAACGAATAGTTGAGCGCAGATTTACTAAATTTTAAAAATTTAGTAAATCTTTCACCTCTAAAAAAACGCAGCATATAGAAAAATCTTGCGAAATTAAAACTTGCGAATAATAACTATTACTTACACCCTTTCAGCCTCACTCAAGCCACTCGTATCCCTCAAAATATCACTTTCACTCAACGCACTCGTAAACTTTTGAACAAACCGATATTGATTGAAAAACTCTTTACCGATAACCCTCAAAACGGTATAGGACGGAATAGCCAGTATCATCCCCGGTATGCCCCAAATTTTAGCACCAATAAGCGTGACGATGAAAATTTCTAAAGGATGGGCTAAAACACGGTTGGAGAAAATCAGCGGTTGTATTATCCAATCGTTGATAAATTGCATGAAACCGAAGACAAAAACCACTTTAATAATAGTCGGGACAATTTGCGTGTAAAAATCAAGCCCCAGATTGGATGTAATAGTAATCGTAACGGCAAAAGCACAGCCTATAATGGGTCCTAAATAAGGTACAATATTAACAATTGCGGCGAAAATGGCGATTAAAATAATGTTTTTCACACCTATTATAAATAAGGTGGTTCCTAAAAAAACGATAACAAAAAGCATTTGTAAGAGCAAGCCGCTGATGTAGCGAGATAATAAAGTTGTAGTATCTCGTAGTGTTTCACGCACATTATTTTCATAGTGCTTAGGTAATAAATGCACCATAAAATCTGAAAACATACCCGTTTCTTTTAAGAAGAAAAAGGAAATGAAGGTGACAGATATGGTTCCAACAACAAGGGTGCTGACGGTGTTAAAAAACGAACTGAAAAGGTTGCTTAAGCTAAACGGTTTGAACCATTTGTCAAAGGTGTTTTGGGCATAGTCCACCATGCTTTCCTCTGCGTTTAAAAGTCCGAAGCGTTTGCCCCAAGCGGTGAGTTGATTGATTGGCTCTTGCAGCGCAGCCGTAATTTTATCAATATTTAATTCCGACAAATGTTTAGCTTGTTCCACAATGAGCGGCACAAAGAAACCGACTAAACCCGCTAAGACTAAAAAGAAAGTTGCCATAGTTAAAAGCGCACATATCGAAGGTGATAAATGCTTTTTACCGAAGCGGAGGCGCTTATGAAACAGTTTCATCAAAGGCTGTCCTAATAGTGAAAATGCCCAGGCTATGAGCACATAAGTGACTATATCACGCAGGTAATAGGTGATAGCCCCGACTAAAAGCAAGGAAATGACTATGGCGATGTTGCGGCTATTGAGGTTCATTTTTAAAATATTTCAACAAACAAGCGCGTTACTGACCAAACTTTCAAACATAAAATGCCCATCCATATTGCCCAATTCTTTTTCACTCGCCCGCTCAGGATGCGGCATCATACCAAAAACATTGCGTTGGGCATTACAAATACCTGCAATATTTAGCATCGCACCATTAGGATTACCCCCCTCAGTAATTTCACCTTTTTCAGTGCAATATTTGAATAAAATTTGTTCGTTTTCAATCAAACTATTAAGCGTCTTTTTATCTGCATGATAGCGACCTTCTGCATGCGCAATCGGAATTTTATACGCCCGATTAAGGTCCAAATCAGCGGTCAAAGCGCTGTTGTGCGTCATGGGTTTCATCCACACGTTTTTACAAATAAACTTTTGATGGACGTTTCTCAATAAAACGCCGGGCAATAGATGCGCTTCGCACAATATCTGAAAACCATTGCACACGCCAAACACAAAACCACCCGCATTCGCAAACTCAATGACGGCTTGCATAACGGGTGAAAAACGGGCGATGGCTCCGCACCGCAAATAATCACCATAACTAAAGCCACCGGGCAGGACGATGCAATCCACATCGGGCAAGTTTTTTTCTTTATGCCAAATTTTGGCAGTGGGCTGTTGCATCACATCCCCTAAGACGTGCAACATATCATCATCACAATTGGAA
>JAYUQN010001104.1:0-2412 GCA_043756725.1 Saprospiraceae bacterium | reverse complement strand
GGGCTTTTTTTATTCCTTTAAAAAACATATTTTTGCGCCCCAAACGTAGCTTCGGCTTTAGCCGAACCCGTTTTAACGCCTTTAGGCGTTTTATTGAATGTTATATTTTAAATTTATATTATTACAACGCCTAAAGGCGTTAAAACAGGTTCGGCTAAAGCCGAAGCTACATGATTAACAATGAACTTTTTAGAAGAATTAAGATGGCGCGGCATGTTGCATGACTTAACGCCGGGCGTAGAAGAGGCTTTAATAAAAGGGCAAACAGTCGGCTATATCGGTTTCGACCCCACAGCGCCCAGTTTGACCATCGGCAATTATGTCCAAATCATGTTGTTGAAATTTTGGCAATTGTCGGGGCATAAACCCATCATTCTCATGGGCGGGGCTACAGGGCGTATTGGCGACCCTTCAGGCAAAGATAAAGAGCGGGAATTGAAAACAGGCGACGAATTGGACAAAAACCTCGCTTTTCAACAAGCCCAATTTTTAAAATTTTTAGACTTTGAAAATGGTGAAAACAAGGCAATTATCGTTAACAATTACGATTTTTATAAAAATATGAATGTGCTGGATTTCCTACGCGATGTGGGTAAAACAGCCAATGTCAATACCATGCTCGCTAAAGATTCGGTGAAAAATCGCTTGGATACGGGCATGTCTTTCACCGAGTTTAGCTATTCTTTGTTGCAAGGTTATGATTTTCAATGCCTTTTTCAAGGTGAAAATTGTACAGTGCAAATGGGCGGTAGCGACCAATGGGGAAATATTGTTGCAGGAACAGAGTTTATTCGCCGCAATTTGGGTGAAAAAGTGTATGGCATTACGACGCCCCTTTTGACAAAATCGGATGGTAAAAAATTCGGCAAATCAGAGCAAGGGAATATTTGGCTCGATGCCCGATTGACAACGCCTTACAAATTTTACCAATTTTGGATCAACGTGGATGATGCCGATTTACCTAAGTTTTTGCGCTATTTTTCATTGAAATCAAAGGCAGAGATTGAAAAAATGGAAGCCGACCTTGCAGACAATCCTCGGGAATTGAAACGGCTTTTAGCAGAAGAATTAACGATTCGAGTGCATTCGCAAGCGGAATATGAGTCGGTTTTGAAGGTATCGGACATCCTTTTTGGACGTTCAGACTACCAAATACTGAGGGGGTTAAATGAAGCAGCTTTGCAGACGATTTCAGAAGAAATACCTTCTTTTCAGTTGTCTAAAAATGCGTTGGAAAGTGGTATTACTATTTTAGATTTATTGGCTGATAATAAGATTTGTCCTTCTAAAACAGAGGCTCGAAAAGCGATTCAAAATAATGCGATTTCAGTAAATAAGAATAAAATGACGTCGCATGAAACAGTTATTTCAACGGATGAATTGATACAGGGCAAATATATGATGGTGGAGAATGGGAAGAAGAATAAGTATATGCTTGTTTTTAGATGAAGGAATAAAGATATAGGTTAAGATTTTGATAAAAATTTGAAGCTGTCTCAAAAGATAAAATCAAAAAAAGAAATCGAAATATTATTTTTTTTGAGCTACAACTTGCGTCAAGTCCAAAACTTGACGCAAGTTATTTAGCAAAAAACGCAATAATATTAGGCTTTTGTTTTAATTGAAATCCTTTTGAGACAGCCTCAATTTTTTCTCAAATTCTTACCCTATATCTATTTATTTCACCCCCTTTGTCGGGTCAATCCAAAACCACAACAAAGCCGCTGCAAATAAACAACCCGCCATCAGAAAAAGCGGCGTATTGAAATTCCCTGTCCGTTGCACAATCGTTCCAAAAATGATGGTGATGAAAAAACCGCCCATTTGTCCCGCAAAATTCATCGAACCTGTAACGGCTCCTGCATTTCTTTTACCAATATCTATACACGTTGCAAACGAGACGGGGAGTGCAAAGTCTTTCAATAAAACACAAACAGCTAAGTAATAACCTGCCATTGTATCATCCGTTGTTAAGCCTGCCAATAGGAAAAATATGCCTGATAAAAACAAACCTGTTATCGCCACAGACCTTCGCCCGAACCGCAAACCATAGCGTTTTACAAGGAAATCGCTTAAAAAACCACCTACTAAACAGCCGATGGCGCCTAAAAAATAAGAGAGTGAAATGAAATTTTTGGCTTGCTCTTCTGTCATGTGCCGCCCTTCTTGAAAATAGGTATTGGACCAGTTGGTGAGAAAATAAGCCGCATAAAAAAACAGATGACACATCAACATTAAGAGCCAAATATTGCGATTTTTCATAATCACACGCCATGAAAGTAAGGGTTCGGCATGTTTTACTTGGCGCTGGTTTTCAATTTCAGCCGCTTCTTTAGGTGAAATATTAGGCATTTCAGAAGGATTATCCCGATACCACAATCGCCAAAAGATTGCCCAAACGATGCCCACCAA
>JAYUQN010001103.1:0-2413 GCA_043756725.1 Saprospiraceae bacterium | reverse complement strand
TCTCATCAATTAAATAGTATTGAAGCAATTTTAACAACTAATAGAGCGTCAAAAGCTGCTTAATTACAAATTAAGCAGTTTATACATGTCATTTTGCGACAATTCTTTTACTTCATTCACGCCCAAATCCCCCAAACTCAAATTCCCAATTTTCACCCGTATCAAGCGCAAACAAGCGTGTCCGACTTTAGCGCACATACGCCGCACTTGTCGGTTTTTACCTTCTGTCAAAGTAATTTCAACCCAACTCATAGGTCTATTTGCCGAGGCTTTAGCAGGTGGGTCACGTTCCCAAACAGGATTGCCATTGAAATAGACTGAGGGGTCTTCTACAAGACGTGCTTTGGCAGGTAAAGTGTGGTGAATCTTTTTTTCAATTTTAATATCCACGCCTTCACGCAATTGTTGTAAAGCCTTTTCAGTCATAACCTCTTCCACTTGCACCAAATATGTCCGTTCGTGCGCAAATTGCGGATTCAATAGGCGATGATTGAGCGACCTATCGCTTGTTAAAAGCAATAAGCCTTCGCTGTCCAAATCTAAGCGTCCGATGGCATACACATCTTTTGGAAAGGTGAAATTGAGGTCTGCCAATGTCTTTTGCCCTTCGCTATCGGGCGTAAATTGACAGATAACATTGTAGGGTTTGTTGGCTATAAAATATCTAAACATGTGAAATTGTCTTGTTTTTCATAGTAAAATGGGTGAAAATACTGAGGAGAAGAAACACAAATCAAATAAACAAGCATTTTTTTTTAAAACTATTTTTCATTTTGGGCAAAGGAATTATTTAGCGCAAAAGTGTCCGCACGCCCCTTTGTGTTTAAATAAAATAGATTGTGGTATTAAAAAACGCAAAGATAATAAAAGACATGAAACTCAAAAACACGCTACCACCGAATAAGTGCCGCACCCCAAGTAAAACCACTACCAAAAGCCGCTAAACACACCAAATCACCGTCCTTAATTTTACCCGCTTCCCATGCTTCACACAAAGCAATAGGCACTGACGCCGCCGTGGTATTACCATATTTTTGAATATTATTCCACACTTGGTCGTCCCTCAAACGCAAAGAGCGTTGTACAAACTGACTGATGCGCAAATTGGCTTGATGCGGTATAAGCATATTAATGTCCGCAGCCGTCAAACCTTGTTCTTTCAAGACTTCATTTATGACTTCTGGAAATTTCACAACAGCCGTTTTAAAAACCAATTGTCCTTCCATATTTGGAAACAATTGGGCATTGTCCATCATGTGTTGTGTTAAAAACATACCGCCGTAAGTATCAGTTGACGGGTATCCAAAATCTGTATCCTCGCCCATTTTTTTAGCATGATAACCGCCATGTGCGCCCGGATTGATATAGGCTAATTTTTCTGCTTCTGTTCCATTTGAGTGCAATTTAGTGGTCAAAATGCCTCGTTTTTTACTTTTAGTCGGCTGAATCACGACCGCCCCTGCCCCATCGCCAAAAATAACGGTGACGTTGCGTCCTCGTGTGGTGAAATCTAAACCCATCGAGTGCATTTCAGCACCCACCACCAAGATGTTTTTATACATCCCCGTTTTCACAAATTGGTCGGCAATAGAAAGGGCATATAGGAAACCTGAACACTGATTGCGCACATCTAACGCCCCCATTTCCTTATGAGTGATGCCCAATTCTCGTTGCAACAAAACGCCACAACCGGGGAAATAATAGTCGGGACTGAGTGTGGCAAATATGATAAAATCAATATCTTCTTTCTCAATACCTGCGCGTTGAATCGCTATTTCAGACGCTCTTGCGCCCATAGTGGTGGTGGTTTCTTCATGTTTTATGCCATATCGCCGTTCTTTAATGCCCGTTCGCTCTTGCACCCACTCGTCAGTGGTTTCCATGACTTTAGCAAGGTCGTCATTTGTAACGACCGTTTTAGGCACATACATACCAATTCCCGCTATTTTTGAACGCATCATAAGAGTTTCTAATTTAGTTTGAAATAAAATTTTGTTGAAATACTGTCATTCAGCCACGAATTTACTAATTTTACTAATTCTTTAAAGCGTTTTTAGTTTTTAGTGTTTAGTTTTTAGAGTAGCATCCGTTATTTGACTTAATTTTGGTTTTTTAAGTTAAAAATGGGTGTTTATTCGTAGCGCGGACTTCAGTCCGCGAATGCCTAAAAAGCCTATTAATAGTATTTAAATATAAAAAAATGCACGGACTGAAGTCCATGCTACGATATTGATTAATTCCTAAAATTTGAACATAAGTGACAGAAAAAAAAGCCCTACGCCCCCCTCTCTCTATTTTATGGATTTATGCCTTCGGGCAACTCGGTTGGTCGCTTGCCAATTACAGCGTAGCAAGCCTTTTGACCTATTTTTATATGCCGCCCGAAACAGCGGATGCTAAAACACTTTTTCCG
>JAYUQN010001102.1:0-2415 GCA_043756725.1 Saprospiraceae bacterium | reverse complement strand
ACAATGCAACACCCAAACGGTCAATTACGACCAACGCAAAAGGGATATGTTGTTGCAAACGCAGACTGATTATTTCACCAAAACGGTGGAAAAAATTAAAGACATGATTGATAAATTAGACAATAATATACTGAACACCCCCCTCAGTATTTTTGACGATTTGAACGGTGAAGAAGCCATAAACAGTAGTTTTTCAAGAGAATTGCACTACAATTTGGAGCATACCATTCATCATTCCGCTTTGATAAAAATAGGCGTTTTGACCTTAATGCCCGATGCTGTTTTACTGCCCACTTTTGGGGTTGCACCTTCAACTGTTCGGTATCAACAGCAAACAATTTCTGAAAAGTAAAACTTTAACAAAGTTTGAAACTTTGTTAAAGTTGGCTCATTCTATTTATACTAAAAAATTCTATTCATTCTGATTCAATGTGTACACTAACAATTTATCCTAAACCACGAAATGAGGGTTTTATCCTCACCTTCAACCGTGATGAAACGCCCAATCGGTCTTCAATTGTGATAAAACAAGACGAAGAACGGGGTTTGGTTTATCCGCAAGATGCCCTGCATGGGGGTACATGGTTGGCTTTTCAACCACTCAAAAACCGATTTGCTTGTTTATTGAATGGCGCATTTGAATTGCATGAGCGACAATTACCTTATCGAAAAAGCAGAGGTTTGGTCGTTTTGGAGAGTTTTGACTACGATGAAATACTTTTTTTTTGTTCAAAATATGAATTTAAAGGCATAGAACCGTTTACCATGATTTTAGGTGAAAATGATATTTTAATAGAATTGAGATGGGATGGATTAGAGCGGCATTTCAAATTTTTAGACGATACTAGACCCCATATTTGGTCAAGTTGTACCCTTTACCACAAGGAAATTAGACAGTTGCGTAAAAAATGGTTTTCAGATTTTCTAAAAAAAATGAAAATCGAAAACGCTTATCCGATAGCAGAAGATATTTGGAATTTTCACCAAACTCCCAACGCCTTGATGCCTGAAAATGCGCTTTTAATGCAACGCCCTTCGGGTGTGCAAACGGTCTCAATAAGCCAGTTAAATTATGATTTTTTAACACAAAATATAGATTTTAAATATCATGAATTGGGAAAATACATCACAAATCAGTACCGATTTGATACAAGAGAAATCGCTTGTATTGCCTCGTTTTAAAGATAATATAGCTCAAAAAAGCGGTATTTCTGCTTATTTAATCACAAAAGCATGGTATATCCGCTTGACCAATAAAGAGTATTGGAACGCCAATATTTTCTTTATTCCACTGGCTTTTTATGTCGTGTATTTGGCTCTGAAAGCACGGTCTGCCTTCTTTTTTTCAGCTGCCAATCCAGCCATTCCAACGGGTGGTTTGGTGGGTGAAAGTAAAGAGGATATTGGCAAATTGATACCCCCTCCCTATCGCCCTAAAACAATTGCCTTGAAACAAGGCGATACACTTTGGGATATTCGCCAGAAAATGGATAGAGTGAAATTAGCATTTCCTACTATCATTAAACCCATAGTCGGTTGTCGGGGTATGATGGTAAAAAAAATGGAGTCTATAAACGATATTTTAACGTTTATGCACGAATACGATACGAATTTTTTATTAGAAGAATTTATAGATTACCCCGTTGAAGGCGCAATTTTATATTGGAAAAACCCTGAAACTGGTGAAAGCGGTGTACAATCGGTGACGCTGAAAGAATTTTTAACCGTAAAAGGCGATGGTATTAGCACCATTAAAGATTTGTTGATGCAAAACCCTCGTGGCGTATTGCAAGTGAACCGTTTAGAAAAAGAAAATTCTGAAATAATGGCTTCTGTACCACAACACAATGAACACATAACAGTAGAACCTATTGGTAACCATTGTAGAGGCACTAAATTTTTGAATTACAATCACCTTATCAACCCCGATATGGTGCGGGCTTACGATAATATACAAGAGGATTTGCAAGGTTTTTATGTCTATCGCTTGGATTTAAAAGCTCCCTCTATTGCCGACTTACAGGCAGGGCGCAATATTAAAATATTGGAAATCAATGGTGTAGGAGCTGACCCTGCCCATATTTTCGCTCCGCATACGCCTTTGTTTGAAATGTTCCACGCCTATATTCGTTTGTGGAAAAAAGTATATGAAGTGGGAACGGCTTTACACCGACAAGGCACGCCTTATATGACATATAAAGAATTTAGAAAATATGCAGACCTACAGTCTGCCGTCACCGCTTTAATGGATTAAAACATGATGATACAAGATATTTTCTACTTATTAGGTTTGGGTTTTGTGAGTAGTTTTGTAGGTACGCTACCCCTCAGTACCTTGAACCTTAGCATCTTAAAATTAGCCCTTGCCAATCGGCATCAATCGGCATTATCCTTTACATACAGTGCCTCAATTGT
>JAYUQN010001101.1:0-6316 GCA_043756725.1 Saprospiraceae bacterium | reverse complement strand
AAATCTGACAAGGCTTTTTCCAATGAAACGGCTGAAAAATGGATGCGTTCAGCAATGGCTTTAATGCCTTTTGGACCATGATAAACGGCATACATGGACGCCATAATTGCCAAAAGGGCTTGGGCTGTACAGATATTCGAGGTGGCTTTTTCACGGCGAATATGTTGCTCGCGGGTCTGCAAAGCCATACGCAAAGCCCTATTGTTGTGCACATCTACGGATACGCCGATGATGCGCCCGGGAATTAGGCGTTTGAATTCATCTTTGGTTGCAAAAAATGCAGCATGGGGTCCGCCATAGCCCATTGGTACACCAAAACGTTGTGAGTTGCCGACGACACAATCTGCGCCCCATTCGCCCGGAGGCGTAAGCAAGGCTAAGGATAAAATATCGGTTGCGACGGTGACAAACACCTTTTTTTCATTGCATTTTACCGTAAAAGCACGATAATCTTCTACGGCGCCTTGCATATTTGGGTATTGCAGCAATACGCCAAATACTTTTTCATTCACATCAAACGTCTTCCAATCGCCAATTTTCACCTCAATACTGAGGGGGGTCGCACGCGTCACCAAAAGGTCAATTGTGGCAGGTAAAACGCTTTTATCTACTAAAATGACGTTGGCTGCGTCAACCGCATTTTTGACTTTTTTATTTTTTTCATGGTAAAACATAGACATCGCTTCGGCGGCGGCAGTGCCTTCATCCAGTAGGGAAGCGTTGGCGATGGGCAAGCCCGTCATATCGCTGACCATTGTTTGAAAATTCAGAATGGCTTCTAAGCGTCCTTGTGCAATTTCAGCTTGATAAGGCGTATATTGCGTGTACCAACCCGGATTTTGAAACACATTTCGGAGGATGACGGAAGGGGTGATTGTCCCGTTGTAACCCATGCCAATATAGCTGCGAAAGACCTTGTTGAGGGCAGCCGTTTGTTTCAATTCTCTCAAATATTCAAATTCTGAAAGTGCAGTTGGCAGTGTTTTCAAAGCCGTTTTGCTACGAATTTGTTTTGGGATGGTTTGGTTAATCAGTTCATCAATGGAAGAAATGCCGATAGTTGAAAGCATTTCTTGAAGTTCGTCTTGGTTTGGACCAATATGACGGTCTTGAAAGCGGTCTTGCGACTTTAGTTGATTCATATTTGAATAAAAAGGTTTGTTTTTAAGACTGGTTGTCAATGCGCGGCAAAATTACAAAACTTCGTTTTAATAACAGCAAAATATAAAAGTAGTTGTGAAATTATTCACAACTTTTGCTTGAAATAATTTATCCTTTTAGGTTGTAAAGAAAACTGTATTTTTACTTTTTTATTTGAATTAGGATGCTAAGGATTTTGAAAGATGCTAAGGATTTAGATGTTGACGGAACCCACGAATTGACGAATTAAACGAATTTCAACCATTTACATGTTGACAATATTTAAAATTAAAAAACATTAATTGTCAACTTGTAAATGGGTGAAATTCGTTTAATTCGTCGATTCGTGGGTTCCGTCAATATCTAAATCTTTAGCATCTTTCAAAATCTTTAGTATCCTAATTCAAGTTAAATCATCTTTTAAATCCTTTCACAATGAAAAAATGTTTATTTTTTATCTTTTTAGGTTTATTATCCATTAAAATGACTGCCCAAGACATGCAGTATCCTGCCGTTAAAAATGGCGGCGGTATTTATCCAGTTCCCGAAGCTGAAAATATTGGGGAGTGGAAGCAACCTTATAAAATCGTGACTGAAATTTCAGCGGGCATGGACAAAAGGGATTCTCTTAATTCGGGCTTAGAAAGAATGGCGCGGTTGGTCAATTTGTATCGTCATGCGGGTGTTTCAAAAGACAATATCGACATTTATATTATGATTCATTTCACGGCAACGCCTATCATTTTGAGCGATGAAGCGCATAAAAAGAAATATGGTGTGCCTAATCCTAACACGGCTTTAATCAATGAAATGGCTCAAAATGGGGTAAAATTTTATGTCTGTGGGCAATCTATTTATAAACGTAAATTGAATAAAGAGCCGCGCAATCCGAATATCAAAGTGGTTTTATCGGCTATGTATGGCATTACGACTTTGCAGATGAAGGGGTATGCGTTTATGCCTTAGCAACCGTAGTTGAAATCCGAAATATCGCCAATGCATCGGCAAATTGGTTTAGCTATTTGGATACGCGGGTTGCAACATTGGCATTTTCATACCGCTTTAGCAAAGGGCAAAATCTGGGTGTTCGGAAAAGTGGGGCTTCGGAGAGTGAGCAGAGAAGGGTGAAAAGTTAAATTAGGAATTAGGAATTTTACCCCCCTCAGTATTTGTACAATAAATATGCTTCTATTTTGCCACAGAAGTGCCAACAATAAATTGCTAATCGTAAAATTGTTGTTTTTATAAATCTGGTAAAGAACAAATTTCTGTTATTTTTCTCCAATTAAAAGAAGTTTCTGGTTTACCGTTTGTTTTTACTGTCAAGTTAAGTGAATTCCAAAGAATAAATTCATATTTTAGAAATTCAACTGCGCTGTCGTCATTTGCTTTTCTATTTGGATTCCTTTTAATCATACCTTTAGCTTCATATTCAGTCAACATTTGATTTTTGATTTCTGTCATAGTTTTCGTTCCTCTAAATTGGTTACATAAATTATCAAGATCAAAAATTAAATCCAAATGATGTCCTGTCATAAGAACTCTTTGAGTAAAATAATCTTTAAAAAGTTTACTATTAGGACCATTAACCAGACCTAAATGATAAAGTTTAAAACCATCTTCAGTTAAATCACCTATAGAATCAACGACGCCTATATGTTTTAGAAATGTAATGAAATTCTTTTTTATTGAATTATAATAATTATCACCAATAACATTTGTAGATGCATCTTCTCTTAATTTAGCGATTGCATCCGTCCTATGTGTTCCTGTTAAATTTCCTAATGCAGCGAGTTTTTTCTCAAAAAACAAGATATTTTTCTTACCTGATAGAGTTTTGATTGGATTTCCATACATATCCATAATAGGTACTGACATTAACATAGATAGAACTTGCGGTGGCAGCAAATAAGTATTCCAGCAGTACGCAAAGGCATCATCTGTGATTTGTCCTGTTTTTTTTAAGTAGTAGCAATGAAGTAATAGATGAAACAAAGGTATAGGCATATCGAGATGTTTGGCCCAAAAGCGACTATTTGCAATCGCTTTAAATTCTAATGTCTTAGCTAATGTATTTACATTGTGAACAAGAGATACATTTGTTGGATTATCATTTTCGTAAGTTATTAAACCAACAGGTAGATGAGTCTCTATTTGATTTGCAAACAAATCTGTCATATATTTTCCAATTTCAAAATCTTCTAATTTTTCTGGAACGATTAAATATGAAAGATTACTACTTTTTAAATAAGCAATTGATTGCCCTAAACCTGTTAAAATGCCTCTTTTAGTTTCTGTCGGTGGTTTAAATTCAAATGAAACTAGAATTTTCTTTACATCATCATAGAAGGCAGCATCGGGAGAAGGAAATGTACTATCACAGCCAACTCTATAGAAATCTTGCCCAACATTATTGGCGCATTTCCAAGAGCCTGATTTAAAGTTTGCTAAGACTGAATCAGTAGTAGTTTTTGCTAAAAGATGATGATTTACTGACATAATAATTACTTATTGTTCTAACATAGAATATTTTGCTAAATGAGTTGTATTCTCATCGCTCCAAGTTTTGTTTATGACAGTTCGTAACCGTTCTCCAAAAGTTTGAGCAACAAGACATGGGAAAGCATTGCCAACTTGTAGGCATTGATTGATAATTGGTCCTATAAATTCATAATCGTCTGGAAAAGTTTGAATCCTTGCAGCTTCGCGTACTGTTAAAGTTCTATTTAATGTTGGATGAATTGGAAACGCATTATGTCCAGGCACAATTGTATTTGAAGGTTTATTTCTATCTAATCGCTTATAGACATGACTATAATTAGAAATAGGTTTACCCGTCTTTGTACCATTTATTAAATGGTTTGGTAATGAATCAATATCAAGTTTTTGTCCTTCTTTAATATATGAAAATCTTTCCGTAATAATTTTTGAATGATTTGCTGCTATATGATTTTTAAATTTACCTATACTTAAGTCACTTGCTAAATCAGTTAAAACTTCTCCAACTGTTCTATAGGGAAGTTGCCATGACGAAGGTTTTTCAAAATACTTTGGCTTAGGAAAAGGAATGGTTAAGTCCGTTTTTGTTCCAAACATGATAAATCGTTTTCTTAATTGCGGCACACCATAATCAGCAGTATTAATTATTTTTATTTCTGTTTTGTATTTATGTTTTGCAAAGAACGCTCTAACTTCTGCTACATAAGACCCTTGATGTGCTGATAAAATACCTGGTACATTTTCTAAGATAAACCAATTTGCTTCTGAGTTTATAACAATGTTAGCAAATGCAAAAACTAAATCATTTCTTTCATCTGCTTTTAAATCATGGTTTTTTGTATTTACAAATCTTCTTTTACCGAATATTGAAAAACCTTGACAGGGTGGTCCGCCAACAATTAAATCAACTTTTTCTTTTTTTAATTGTGCTGCAACTATTTTTTGATTTTCTTCTGTTGACAAATCAAGTTTCAAACATTCATGTGAATGATGGTTTTTTCGATAAGCTTGAGTAGCGAACTCATCGTAATCAACGCCAAGCACACATTCAAGTCCAGCAGTTTCAAGCCCTTGTGTAAACCCACCAACTCCACAGAATAAATCTGCAAATTTTAAATTAGCCCTTCCAATCTTTTTTATTT
Organism: Saprospiraceae bacterium; assembly: GCA_043756725.1. Classification (GTDB taxonomy): domain Bacteria; phylum Bacteroidota; class Bacteroidia; order Chitinophagales; family Saprospiraceae; genus JAAFJT01. The sequence goes on along the minus strand of JAYUQN010001101.1, from coordinate 1,535 downwards.
TATTAATTTCATTTCGGGAAAATTTGGTTCCTACACGGGCTTCTCCATCAGGAATAATTCCATCATAATCAATTCCGTTAACAAAGTCGTAAACAGCTTGAGCTAATTTTGCAGCAAGTAGTGGTGGAACTGCGTTACCAACCAAAATACATTGTGAACATCTATCACCTTGAAAAATAAAATTGTCAGGGAATGTTTGAATTCTCGCGGCTTCCCTTGGTGTCAAACTTCTATTCAGTGTTGGATGTACTGGTAAGGCATTATTACCTGGAACAATAGTTGAAGAAACCTCTTCTCTATGTAATCTTGTATAAGTATTACCAAAATTTTTCCTTCTTATTTCAATTGGAAGAAATTCAGGTTTTGGCAATTTCCCCCCTTCGGGTATAAGTTGGTATCTACGAGTTACTATATCACTATGATTTAATGTTATATGGTTAGGAAAGCTTTCATCTTTGTCGGTTAAATCATTGATTGCCTCACCTACGTTAGAATAAGAATTTATTTTTCCTACTGGTTTTCTATCTATCTTAGGGAATTTGAAAGGGCGATTTATCTTAGTTCCAAAAATTAGTATCCTTTCCCTTTTTTGAGGTACTCCATATTTTGACGAATCAATTAGAGAATAAGAAAGATTATATCCAATTTCTAAAAAAGAATTAATTATTTTTTCAAAAAATCTTCCTTCAAACATTGTGAAAAGACCTTTAACATTCTCAAAAAGAAAGCATTTAGGTTGTATAATATCAACAATTTTTACGTAACTTTCAAACAAGTAATTTCTTGGATCAGCAGAATTTTTATTTCCCATATTTGAAAAACCTTGGCAAGGTGGTCCGCCTATAATCACATCAATTTTATTTTCACCAATTAGATTTACAATATCTTCCTTTGTAAACAATCTTATGTCTTTTCTTATAAATGGTATTTGAGGAAAGTTAAAATTAAACGTTTTTTCTGCTTGTGGCATTATATCCGATGCGAAAACACAATTAAATCCAACTTCTTTAAACCCAATATCAAGACCTCCTGCGCCAGTAAAAAGGGAAACCACATTTAAAACTTTCTTTGAATATTCATTTTTATGGTATCCATTGGATTTAGAAAAATTGATTTCATTGAACAATTCCAATTGGTGTTCATTAAACGTTAAAATATCATCTTCTTCTTTAAGTTTATATTTTTTAACTTCTGTAGACATAGTAATTCCCTTTTATAAATATTTTTGAGAGTGAAATCATATTTTGGGTGCAATATACAAAGTTCTGTCAGAATCATTATACCACTTTTTGTTTTATTTTACTATTTTTGTCAGATATTCGCTGGCACACATTCTTCGCTTCTGAGTTCGGTCTTTAGATCAAATTTTACCCTAAGTGGGTGGGATACCCGCTGGTACGAGCCTTCGCCTAATGAATGGCTTGGCTCGTTAGGTGTCTGACCCGACAGTCTCTACCGCATCAAACTAACATCCCCCGCATAAACCTCTCGCTCCCCATTCGCAAACTCAACAAGCGCATAATACACATACACCG
>JAYUQN010001100.1:0-6325 GCA_043756725.1 Saprospiraceae bacterium | reverse complement strand
TTCTGTGGTGTTAACGCTCATAAAATCCACGCCTGTTTTATTGAAAAGAGATTTAAAATAGTGAAAATTATCGCGATACCCTTGTGCATATTGCGCCTGTACTGAAGGGTCGCTTGTATCTATCCAAAGGCGTTCTCCTGTTTCAGCATCAATAGCACGGAACAAACCAACGGGTGGAAGTTGTACTTCTTTAGGGTCAGCAATATGAACACCAATAATATCATGTCTTTTAGCAGCTATGCGAAGCGCATCATCGTAGCCACGAGCCATAAAATCGGATAGAATAAAACAAATGCTGCGTTTTTTGATAAGGCTGTTCAAATATTGTAAAGCACCTGCCATATTTGTGCTTTTCCCAGACGGTTCAAAATTTAGCAACTCTCTGATAATCAACAAGATATGCCCACGTCCTTTTTTGGGTGGAATAAATTTTTCGATGATGTCCGAAAAAACAATAACTCCTACTTTGTCATTGTTATTAATGGCTGAAAAGGCAAGCACTGCGCAAATTTCCGTTATCAATTCATTTTTAAATTGGCTTTGAGTTCCAAAAAAAGAAGAGCCGCTCATGTCTATAACAAGCATAACGGTTAGTTCTCGCTCTTCCTCAAATACTTTTATGAAAGGCGTTCCTGTTCTTGCTGTCACGTTCCAATCAATATTACGCACATCATCACCATAATTATAAGCCCGCACTTCGCTGAACGACATGCCACGTCCTTTAAATGCCGAATGGTATTCGCCAGAAAAGATATTTGCCGAAAGCCCTTTCGTTTTTATCTCAATTTTACGTACTTTTTTGAGCAAATCACTTGTTTCCATGAGGCAAATTTACAATAGTTCAGACATTTTTTGAGACTTTTCTTTTTAGACTGCAATAGTTTTTTGTCATTCTGAGGAACTAATCTTTAAGCTAAAACGTTTTAAAAAAATATTAGGGAGATAATGAATTATAAATGATGATAGCAAATTCATCATTCATCATTTATAATTCATCATTTCCTTACCACCTAACTGTTATCACGTTTTAATTTTTTTTTACAAATGGCACTTTCAAAGTTTTTAAAATCCAAGTATTATTTTTTGTTGTCATTCGGCTTTGCTTTTTTTCTATTTCAAAGTTGTGCATCTAAAAAACCAGTTACTTCGTTTTCACAGGGCAAAACACCCTCTGCACCTGACTATGCCAATCTGAAATATTGGGCATCGCATCCCGATAAAATTGACCCTGCGGATAGTATTCCTAAAGGAACGAATTTGAAAAATGAACAAGCACAAGCAGATGTGGATGTATTTTTTTTACACCCTACAACCTACGTGTATAAGCGGGGGAATGATGGTTGGAATGGTGATGTAAACAGTGAAAATCTGAATCAGAAAACAGATATGGGAACCATTTTATATCAAGCCAGTATTTTCAATGGCGTAGGACGTATTTATGCGCCAAGATATAGGCAAGCACATTTTGAAAGTTTTTTCACAGAAGACAAAGCTTCAGCAAAACAAGCTTTTGATGTAGCTTATTCGGATTTAAAAACATCTTTTCAATATTATTTAACGCATTGGAATAATGGACGCCCTATCATTATTGCCGCACACAGTCAAGGCACTTTACATGCCAAGCAATTGATAAAAGATTTTTTTGAAGGTCAAAATTTAAAAAACAGGCTTGTTGTCGCTTATCTTATTGGAATGCCCATAAAAAAGGATTTTTTTCAAACCATTCCTTTGTGCGAAACACCTGACCAAACAGGTTGCTATTGCTCTTGGCGCACGTATAAGAAAGGCTATGAGCCACCATTTCCATCAGGAGATAGTATCGCAGTAGTCAATCCGCTTACTTGGAAAAGTGAAAAAGAAGAAGCTGCCAAATCATGCCATCAGGGCTGTGTCATTTTGGGGTTTAGCCCTACACCTATAAATTTGATTGGCGCACAAATACACAATGGTATATTATGGGTGGATAAACCGCAATTTCGTGGGAGCCTTTTATTTCGTACTCAAAACTATCATGTTGGCGACTTCAACTTGTTTTATTTTAATGTTCGAGAAGATGTGAAAAGACGAGTCGGTTTGTTTTGGAAAAGATAATCCTATTTTTACCTTTGTGATTATCCACTCTTCTAACTTATTTTTCTATGATAAAGATTGACCCACAGTCCACATCTGTTCAAGACTTTTACCAATTTATGATTGCCGCTGTTGCGCCGCGCCCTATTGCTTTTGTAAGCACTGTGGACGAACAAGGGAATGTAAACCTTGCACCGTTCAGTTTTTTCAATGCCTTTAGTTCAAACCCACCTATTGTCGTTTTTTCAGCCAGTCGCCGTGTACAAGATGGGACAAATAAAGACACTTTTAGTAATATTGAGGATACGATGGAGTGTGTTATTAATATGGTTAGCTATAATATTTCACGCCAAATGACGCTCACAAGTGTTAATTATCCCAAAGGAACCAATGAATTTGAAAAAGCAGGTTTAACGCCCATTCCATCCGATTTGGTCAAACCTCCGAGAGTTAAAGAATCGCCCGTGCAGTTAGAATGTCGGGTCAGTCGCATTATTCCATTAGGTACTGAGGGGGGGGCAGGCTACTTAATTATTTGCAATATTCTCAGAATGCACGTCAATGAAAATGTGATGGATGCTGAAAAAAAGCGCATTGACCCGCAGAAAATAGACCTTGTAGGCAGGCTCGGACGCGCATACTATACACGCACATCGGGCAATGCTACTTTTGAAATGGTGCAACCCGAGCGACCTCTCGTTATTGGGATTGATGGGTTGCCAAAAAACATTCGCACAAGCGAAGTTTTAACTGGCAATAATATCGCTCAAATTGGTAGTCTTATCACCTTGCCTTCAAAAGAAGATGTTTTAGCCATTAAAAAAGACAGTCGGATTCAAAAAGCCCTTTTTTCTGGTAATATACTGAGGGGATTACATTTGCTCGCACAAGAAGAATTGCAAAAAGGAAATACCGATTTAGGGACTAAAATAGCTTTATTGGGGGAATATTTGTAAGAAAATGATGAATGATGAATGATGAATAAAGAAAGCGTTGATTATCAATGCTTTACAATTTCAAAAATGATACTTTATTATTTTCACGTTCCTAAGATTAAGGAATGAGATAAAAAATCGTACAAAAAACAAAACTTTATCAATAATAAACCCTTTTTATATATAAGTAATTGGCTGGTGGGTTGGTTAGTTTAAAACCAACTGACTAACTACCCAACAAACCATAGACTTATCATCCTTTTAATCAATCTTTTCAAAATATGAACCCAATAATAAGTATCAAAAACCTAACAAAAAATTATGGTACAAACTCAGTACTGAGGGGTATAGATTTGGAAATTGAAGCAGGCAAAATTATTGGCTATATTGGTCCAAATGGCGCAGGGAAAAGTACGACTTTGAAAATACTGACAGGCATTATTCCTGATTTTGAGGGCAATGTCACCGTTTTAGGTATGAATGTTCGTGAAAACCCTATTGAAATCAAGCGGCGTATTGGTTTTATTCCTGAAAATGCTATGCTTTATGAAACCTTGACCCCTATGGAATATCTCATTTTCATTGGGCAATTGTATGATATGGCTATGGTTGATATTGAAAAAAAAGCCCACGATCTTCTCTCACTTTTCGGCTTGTTGGTGAACGTCAATCAGCGTATGACCACTTTTTCAAAAGGCATGAAGCAAAAAGTATTGCTCATTGCGGGCATGATTCACAATCCCGAAATCATTTTTCTCGATGAACCGCTTTCAGGCTTAGACGCCAACGCGGTTATTTTAGTGAAAGAAATATTGGTTCAGCTACGCAATAGCGGTAAAACCATTGTGTATAGCTCCCATATTATGGATGTGGTTGAAAAAATCAGTGACCAAATTGTCTTAATAAATAAAGGTGAAATTATTGCCAATGGCAGTTTTGAGGAACTTCAATCCACTCAAAATGCTTCATTAGAACAAATATTTGCTCAATTGACAGGCAGTACCGAAAGCACGAGTCTGACGGCAGGGCAGTTCCTTGACGCGATGAAATAATAATCCAAATGATAAAATGCGAACAAAATGAATCGTTTTTTACTACGTATCGTCAGCCTTTTTCGTTTTTTTTATGAAAAAGCAGGGGTTGATTTCAACCAATTAAAAATAATTTTAGCCTTGAAATTAACGATGGACAACCGTCGTCAAAACGCTGCCGCCATGCGCGGTTGGGGGAGTAAAAAAAAAGATGAACCTTCCAATCGCTTCCTTATATCTTTGATATTTTTAGGTTTTCTGAGCTTTATCATGTCTGGTTTTATTGGCATTGCCCCGAGTCCCTATATCGGTTTCACCTTCTACTTTGCCTTTGTCATGATGCTGATAATTATGACGCTCATTTCAGACTATTCCTCCGTTTTATTGGAAACGGCTGATAATGTCATTATGCTACCTCGTCCTGTCAACAGTAAAACGCTGTTTTGGTCAAGGTTGACCCATATATCGCTGTTTATTGGGCAAATCACTTTCGCTCTTATTTTAATCCCTTTTTTCGTTGTTATGGTAAAATTTGGAACCATAACAGCTTGTATTTTTATTGTTTTAATGCTATTGACCGCTTTGTTTTCCTTATTTTTAACAACTATTTTATACCTCATTATCATTCGCTATGCCAATGAAGAAAAACTAAAAGACGCCATCAATTATATGCAAATTGGCATGGCAATCTTTTTTTATGCAGGTTACCAAATTTTACCTCGGCTTATTAATTTTTCAGATTTTGGAAACAGTTCGCTTACACCTACGGGTTGGCATATCCTTTTGCCACCTATGTGGATGGGTGGTGTGATGGACAGTTCTATAACGGGTAATTTTGAGGGCGTCAAAATTCCCCAATTACTGCTATCTTTTACAGCACCTCTTGGCGGTATTTGGGTCATGAGTCGCTATTTTTCAGCCTCTTTCAGTGAAAAACTCACACCGCTTTCAACAGAATATGCTGCCAAAAAGCCTCAAGAGCCCCCCTCTCCGAAGGAGTCCATTCGGACAGTATTTAAAGCAAAAAAGAGCTTTATGCTACAACTTTCAAAGTATGTCACCTTTAATCGGGTCGAACGCGGTGTTTTCCACTTAGTTTGGTGGCAATTGTCAAGAGATAGAAATTTGAAATTGCGCTTATATCCTCAATTGGCTTATAGTTTTGTGTTATTTATCATGCTTTTAATGCCTTTTTTCAAAAAAGAGGCTTCATTTATAGAAATTTTGGAAGCAATGAGAGATACCAGAACATATATCATGCTCATTTATATGAGTTCTTTTTCTGCCCTTACCATGATGATAGGTATCATTTACAGTGAAGATTTTAAAGCCGCATGGGTCTATTATGCCATGCCGATTAAACGGGCAGGTGATATTCTTTTAGGGTCTTTCAAAGCGCAAATGTTTCGATATTTTATTCCTTTTTTCATTATTTATGCCCTCATTATTCTTTTTATTTGGGGCTTACCCGTTTTGGATGATGTGATTTTTGGCTTACTCAATATCATGATTTTTGCATTGACTTTTGCCATAGCCTCTACGCCCAAATTACCTTTCTCTGAAATGAGCACGGGCAATTCGCAAGGTGGCAACACGGTTTATATTTTTTTAACGATGATTTTTTTCGCCTTAATCAGTGGCTTACATTATTTTATTACAAATTTGCCTTACATCGTGGCTATAGGCATACCTTTTCAAATGCTGGGCATTTATTTTTTGATGGATTCATATAGAAATACTCGATGGAAAAGTTTAGATTTGAGTGAAATTTGAGTTTTACTTGAATTAGGATTTTTAAGATTATAAGGATTTAATAGGATTTTAGATATTGACTCACGTACGATTTTGACAGTGCATGTGTCAACATCTAAAATCCTATTAAATCCTTGTAATCTTAAAAATCCTAATTCAAGTTAAAAACTATACTAAAAATACCATCATGAAAAAAATTACACTCTACCCTCTCCTTTTCCTCCTTTTCATTTCTTGTAAAAATGAAAAACCTGCCAATACTATGCTTATTAAAAATGGAACCATTTATGATGGTTCTGGCACAGACCCTTTCATAGGCGATATTTTAATCCAAGACGATACCATTGCAGCTATCGAAAAACCGAATATACTGAGGGGGAGTATAGAAGTGGATGCCAAAGGCATGGCAGTTGCCCCGGGTTTCATCAATATGCTTTCATGGTCAACCGAAACCTTGATTGCAGACGGACGCTCGATGGGAGAAATTAAACAAGGCGTAACCCTCGAAGTCATGGGCGAAGGTTCTTCGATGGGTCC
>JAYUQN010001099.1:0-2424 GCA_043756725.1 Saprospiraceae bacterium | reverse complement strand
CTTTATCGCCTATTGAATAAACGACTTGAAGTGCCTCACGATAATACTGTAAAGCTTGTTCGTGTTTGCCCAAACGTGTGTCAATAACACCCAGTCTTGTTAAAATTAATTGCTTTAAATTGCCATTCGTTACTTTCAAATCAGGATACTTTGTCTGGGCTTGCTGCTGAAAAAACAAAGCAGAGTCCAGCATATTCATTTTTTCGTAGGTATATCCTGTGTTAGACAAATTGAAAACACTCATGTGCGAAACGGCAAGATTGTCATACAATCTATTGGCTTGGTGCTGATAGTTGAGTGCCTGCCTGTATTCATTTAAATCTGCATAAGTGAAGCCGATGAATGTCAACGTACCAGCCTCGCCCTTTTTATCACCCCTCCTTTTGTTTATTTGAAGTGCTTTGAAATGCATATCCAAAGATTGGGGAAACTCGCCCAAAAAACGGAGGGCTGCCCCTGCATCGTTTAATGCTCCTAATTCTCCAATGGTAAAGTTCAATTTCCGAGAAAGTTCAATGGCTTGATTGACAAAAATCAGGCATGAATCGGGTTTTGTGAAGAAATATAAATTCCCTAAATCAATTAATAACCACACCTTGTTGGTATCTGGTGGCGCATTTTTCAATGAGTCTATAAGATTACTTGTTTGTTGTCCATAGCTAACTGTAAAAGGAGCTATCAATAGGATTGTCCAAAAAGATAGAAGAACAGTTGAATACCTAAGCGAATGTGTGATAGTTTTCATTAGGAAAGAGAGGGGTTTATTTATTCATTTTGTTGATAAACATAAAGATAGCCTACATTTTTAATAGGTGCTGAAAAATATGAGGTATCAATAATAATAGTATTGTATTTACTTACCCCCCTCAGTATAACAGCCCTTTTCACGCAAAAGCAATTGAAAAGGGCTGTTATATTGAGGGAGTATAGATTTAGAAAATTTTAAAATTGTTTTAAAATAAAATTATTTTGGTGCTCATAAATGATAGCGTAAAAGTGTTAGCTTATTCTCACATTAAACCTATGATATAGCTTAAAACCAGCAAAGCACTATACTCCAAAAACACCTTCACATTTGTATAAGTATTCCAATCTAAGTCATATTTTCTTTTCAAAAATATTATTAAGGCTACTTTTTCAAACGTAAAACCCACAACGGTTGCCCACACCACCCCCTCAGTACCAAAGGGGAAAATGAGTATAAAACTCAGCCCAACTATCAAAAACGTTTCAATAATTGAAATCCACAACAGCGTTTTGGTTTCTTTCAATGCCAATAAAATACTTTGTGGAAACAAGGCGCGGCTGATAAGCAAGAGCAAATAGATATTGAAAATAGCTGCACTGTTTTTAAAAATAGGGTTGAAAACAAGCGGAAATAACCATTTTGATGTCAGCATAAGCACTATTGATATCGGGAAAAGCCAATGCCAAAGGTGCAGAGATTTTATTTTCAACATTTTTACCCCCTCAGTATTCAGCACCTTATTATCCATCACAGGCGTGTCGTTGGTACTGTTTTTAGCTAAAACAGGAACAATCGCACTGCTCAAACCTGTTACCAAAGCCAATGTCAAAGGAAATTCTCGCGCCCCATAGCGAAACAGCGCAAATTGTTGCAAATCTCCTTCGTAAAACCAATTTACAATCCAACTACTAAAAGCTCCTGTGAAACCTCCGAGAAAAGAATAACCCATCAAAGGCAGACTCAACCCTAAAAAAGATTGGATTATTTTTATATCAATCGTGAAATTTTTATTTTGTAAAATGTTGATTATCAACCATATATAACGAATAGCAGCCATTACAACCATCGCTGAAATACTGTAGCCCAAATCGAAGCCCCACCAAACAGGTAGGATAATAGCCAAAGGTAAAAACAAGTGTGAAACAACAGAATAAGCTAATATACTGAGGGGGGTATCTTCCACTGCCCAAAGGCTTTCAAGCAAGATGGGTGGCAAATTTAAGAGTAAATAAACGCTATACAATTCAAAATAGGGTAGGGTGTTTTGTCCTATAAAAAAAGGGAGTTGGTTTTTTAAAAAAAATAAAAGACAAAAAACGATCAAGCTTAAAATATTGAAAGTCAAGAAGATATTAAATTTCACTTGCGCTTTTTGAGGTTTTTCAGCCGAAGCATATTCGGCTAAAGTACTTTGGAGCAAAGCATTCATCCAAAAAAAAGAAACCGTTGTACCTATATACAGTAGGGATTCAAATAGCCCAATTTCGCCAATAGAAAGCCCACTTTTTGCAAGCAATATGGATACCAAAACAAGACTACCTTGCCTAAGTATTTGATTGATTTGGAGAGCTGCAGTCGTGGTTAGTTTCATTCAAATTAAAACCTCTTTGGCTTGATTGCCACAACAAAATACCAAATCCAAAATGCTCAGATTAGGAATAAACCCGTTGCGGTCT
>JAYUQN010001098.1:0-2424 GCA_043756725.1 Saprospiraceae bacterium | reverse complement strand
GAGTCGAAAACTAGCAAATAATGATGAATAGTAAGAAAAAAAAAGAAGCAAAATAATGTTCATTTAAAAAACGCCTGTACATACAGCAAAGCCTCACTATAGAGAAAGGGCAAAACACTTTTCAAACCTGCAATCGGAGCTTAAAAAAGTCCGATTGGATTCTTGAAAAGTATGGATGGGGATAATTAAAGCTCCGATGTCCTTCTTTTAAAGTCCAATCAGAGTTTAAAAGAATAGGGTTGGGTATCTGAAAGGATAGAATCGGAGGCTGAAAGAATGGAGTCGGAGCTTTAATTATCCCCGTTCATACTTTTTTAAGCTCCAATCGCAGCTTTCAAAAGTGTTTTCGTATTCTAAAAGAGTGATTTTCCATTCTGAAAGAGTGGTTTTCCATTCTAAAAGAGTAATTTCCTATTCTAAAAGAGTGGTTTTCTATTCTAAAAGAGTGGTTTTGTATTCTAAAAGAGTGGTTTCCCATTCTGAAAGAGACGGTTACCAATATTTCGCACCTAACGGCGCGGCTGCGTAACATCAGTTATTTAAAAAAAAAAAAGCTATGCGCCCTCTGTGGCTATGTGTTAAACAAAAGAGAAAGTGGTTTTCGGATTTTTTTCCTTGTATCAATTGCCTCCATCTTCAGATGGAGGTTAGTGTTTTGCTAATTTCATTCCTCCATCTGAAGTACGGCTTTTGCACTGCCCAATTTTCGCATAAAAACGGGCGAAAAAGAGTCAAAAAGGGTTTAAAACGTTTAGTTCATTGACATATTATTATTAATTAAGCATAACCAGTTCCGCCCTTTGGAGTAACACCAAAGGCAACTGAGCGTTATAGCATTCGATTATCCGTCCCCTTTTTTAAAATCAGTACGCGACTGGGTGAATCAATTGGCGAAAGATATCTTCAATAGGATGTCCTTGATTGACTTTTAGGTGGACAAATTCTACTAAAGCCATGAGTCCTTCGAGCTGCATGAGTCGTCTTAAAAGCGGGAGTGTGCCATCCGACCCTATTGGGAGTCGCTTTCGAAACTTAGACAGGAGTTCTTCGTCGTGGAGCGCACATTTTAGCATCGTGTAAGCCACAGAAACAAAAGCAATGTGAGATTCTATTGCCTCAAAGTTCCGCACTTGATACTTGTCCAATCCTTCGTCTTTTCCCTCTTGATGGAAGGTTTCGATGGGCCACCTGTGGCGGCGAATCCGTAAAATGCCACTCGCGTGCCAGTTCATACGGTTGGATATACTACAATAAGGCGTGTCTGTCAGGTCTTTCTCCCTAAACGCAATGACGAGCCTTTGTTTTTTTTCAAATCCTTTAATTCTATGGGTTGCACAATAGGCATAATAGACTATCGTTTGCCCTTTATAATGAATGGAGGTTTTAAAGAACCTGTGTTTGTCGTTTTTTTCCGTTTTTGCTTTCTGTTGGGCTTTAAGGCGTTTGATGAACTCTGACAGCGCAATGGATTCAGAACCCGCTAAAATAACGTGTTGCGTTTGCGCCAAACTCCCTACATAAGCCATGTGGAATTCCGTATCAACTGTTTTACAAAAGGCGGCACTCGTATAGCCACCATCCATCGCCACGGGCAAGTCAATGTCGGGATACTGTTTGCGAAAAGCCCGAAGCATATCAAGTCCATAATACGTTTTGGGTTTATAAACAGCCAAGAGTTCTGGCTGTTTATGGTGGTAATCCTTATACCTATCCTTGATATACGTGCGCCATTTGGTCACTTCGGTTGTCCGAGTTGCCAATCTTTCGGCATTGATGTGAATCTTCAATTCTTGCATCTTGGACGTAACAGCATCCCAATCAGGTGGTAACCACAAAGTATGGGCAATAGGATAATCCGTTTTGTCATCGCTGTAAGTCAGCGATACTAAATTATGAGCATACGTATAATGCTTCTCCACATGATCCCATAGGTTACTAATGTGGTCAAAATGGTGTCCGTAATGACTGATTATCGAATCGTCTAAAGCAAGAACACCACTGTTGCCAACAGCCGTTTTAAAACGGGTCGTTTCATTGGTTTGCATCAACCCTACCCGACGATGGTTCAACGCGGTTAGGTCAAAATTTTGGCGATTCATAAAACGATTAAAACTACTTTGATGCCGTGGGTCAACCACAAACAAACGATTGATGCCGTCAACTGTCTTATTATCGCTCACTAAAAGACCAGACACAAAGCGTTTGAAATAAATATACCCTTCGTGGCTAAATAAATCTTCAAACAACGGCGCATAGTGCTCAACTATGCAGGGAACTTGGACTAAAATATTCATTGCTAACTTGGTTTTGTTAAGAGATATTTTAGCCCAAATTTAAGCACTTGCAACTTATAACAGCTTAATTAATACAATATGTCAAGGAACTTTATGCCGTTTAGGGCTATTTCGGTGCAAAAGCCGTACT
>JAYUQN010001097.1:0-2424 GCA_043756725.1 Saprospiraceae bacterium | reverse complement strand
GCACAAGTTTGATAGGTGTTGCATCGGTGTTGAGCATGAAAGGCGTGGGTTCTTCGATTTTTGCAACAGGTTTGTCAACTGGAGCGGTTGGAGTAGGTTGTTGAATCGGAGGAACAGGTTTTGCAGCCGTTTCGGTTTTCTTTTTACAACTAAAAACAAGGGAAGACAAGACGAAAATGAGGAAAAATTTGGTTTTCATTTTAAGTAAATTGACTTGTAAATTGTCGTGATTTTTTGACTGAGGATACCCCTCCAAGAGTTTTCAACTCTTGGAGGGGTGTTATTTTTGATGGAATAAAGGTTTTAAATTCCCAAAATCTTCCGATTCACTTTTTCATCAGCCCCGCCACCGCCAGCAAAATCATCAAAAGCTTTTTCCGTTACATTGATAATATGCGATTTGATAAACGGTGCGCCTTCTGCGGCGCCTTGATCCGAGCTTTTGATACAGCACTCCCACTCCAAAACTGCCCAACCGTCATAGCCATACTGCGACAATTTTGAAAAAATGGATTTGAAATCCACCTGACCATCGCCTAAGCTGCGGAAACGCCCTGCTCGATTTGTCCAATCTTGATAACCACCATAAACCCCTACCCTACCCGATGGATTAAATTCGGCATCTTTGACGTGAAACATCTTTATGCGCTCGTGGTAAAAATCAATATATTGTAAGTAATCCAATTGTTGTAAGACAAAATGGCTTGGGTCATAGAGGATATTCGCCCGTTTGTGGTTTTTAGTGTGCTGTAAAAACATTTCAAACGTGATACCATCGTGCAAATCTTCACCCGGGTGGATTTCATAGCATAAATCTACGCCACAACGGTCATATTCATTTAAAATAGGTGTCCACCGTTTTGCTAATTCTTTGAAACAAGTATCTACCAAACCTTTTGGACGCTGAGGCCACGGATAAACGGTATGCCACATGAGCGCACCAGAAAAAGTGACATGTGCAGATAAGCCTAAGTTTTCACTGGCTTTTGCTGCCCACATCAACTGTTGCACCGCCCATTTTTGGCGTTCTTTCGGTTTGCCTTTCACTTCATCGGGTGCAAAACCATCAAACATGGTATCATAAGCGGGATTAACCGCCACGAGTTGCCCTTGCAAATGCGTGGATAATTCAGTAATCTCTAAGCCAAAAGACTTGATTTCACCTTTCAAATCGTCGCAATAAGCTTTAGATTCAGCCGCCTTTTGAAGGTCAATCAAGCGACCATCCCAAGTTGGGATTTGGATACCGACGTAACCTAAAGAGGCTGCCCATTTGCAAACACTTTCGAGCGTATTAAACGGGTGGGTATCGCCCATAAATTGGGCGAGAAAAATAGCGGGTCCTTTTATGGTTTTCATAAATAATGTCGTTTATGTAGCTTCCCGTAGCTTCGGCTTTAGCCGAACTCGTTTAAACGGCTTTAGCCGTTGGTTGTATTTTAAAAACTAACGCAACGGCTAAAGCCGTTTAAACGAGTTCGGCTAAAGCCGAAGCTACGGGAAGCTACGTGAAAATACAAGTTAGAGAGCTGAAATGATTGGATAAAACTTCCTTTCATAAGCCTCTACCAAGCGTGATAAAATTTTGAGTTCTTTTTTTTCAGGCGAATTTTTAGTCAACCGTGTGTGCATCAGTCTGAAAAGACGGGCTAAGGCACGTTCATACTGTTTTTCGTTGTCAATGTGTAGAGATTCTGCCATTTTTCATACTTTTTGCTTGATTAAAATAGGTTTTTTATTTGAATTAGGATATGCAGGATAGAAAAGATATTAAGGATTTGGATACCACTTATTATTTTGGCAAAAAACGGTCAAAATAATGAGGGGGTATCCAAATCCTTAATATCTTTTCTATCCTGCATATCCTAATTCAAGTTAAAGGGAAATCCACTTCCCTTTCTTACTGGATTCCACAACTTTATAAATAAACTGCATACCTCTCACACCGTCTGATACTGAGGGGTAGTCATACATCGGGTCTTGCGGTTTGCCTTCCAAGTGCGCTTGAATGTGCTTCGCAAAATTGCGATACACATTGGCAAAGGCTTCTAAATAACCCTCGGGATGCCCGCCCGGTACACGGGTATGAGCATTGGCAACTTCGGGGGGAGTCATTTTAGGATATAAAAAACCCTGCCCTGTGCGGAGTATCTCCTTTGGTCTATCCAACCATTTGATAATCAACGAGTTAGGGTTTTCTTGATGCCATTCTAAAGCCCCTTTTTCACCCCAAATGCGAATATTTAAATCATTCTCCTCCCCTGCCGAAATTTGAGAACAGTGTAAAATCCCTTTTGCACCATTGTCAAAACGCAACAAAACATTGGCATCATCGTCCAATTGCCGACCTTCTACAAAGATAGAAATATCTGCCATTAATTCTTTGATTTGTAAGCCTGTTATGTACTCTGCAAGGTTTTCAGC
>JAYUQN010001096.1:0-2426 GCA_043756725.1 Saprospiraceae bacterium | reverse complement strand
TTATTGGAAAATTTGTTGAAAAACACGCCTAATCGTTGGGAAAAAGACGCTAAATGGTATCTCGCTCTTAATTATTTGACGATGAAAGAAAAAAGAGAAAGTGCTTTGGATTTGTTGCGGGAGATTAGACAAACGCCTACTTCGCCTTATCAAGCTAAAGCGGCTGAGATGTTGAAAAAACTAAATTGAGCGAGCGGTTTAGGAAACGGTTTTTTATTTTTTTTGAAAAAAAATAAAAAACCTTTTCATAAACCACCTGCCTTCACTGTTCAAAAAAGTAAAAAAATGAAAACGACATTAAAAATTCTATCTTTTATCCTCTTAATACCCCCCCTCCCGATTCTCTCGGGATGTCCCATAAGTATAAACGCTGAAAACGCCCCTTATCAGCTCGCTATTATTCAAAAAGTGGTATCAAAACTGTACAATACCAATAGCAATTTCAATAAAAAGCAGCCGACTGTGGCGTTTAAAAACACGACTTTGCAAGTGGCGAGTTATGTGCCCGATAAAAATGAAATTGTGGTGGAAGCCCAAGCCTATCAGATTTGTCAATCATTGGGCAAAGATTCCCTTAATGCTTTAGCGTTTTTATTGGGACATGAATTGACGCATTTTTATCAACATGCCCGTACCAAAGTGGGTTTCATCAGTAATTTTTTGAGTTATGATAAAACGCCCAATGCGGATACACGCTTTGAAAAAGAAGCCGATGTGCAAGGGGCTTTCAACGCTTATTTGGCGGGTTATGATATGGGCGATAATATCGGTTTGGTGTTGGATAAAATATACACAGGCTATCAGTTGAAAGATAAAATTTTGATGGGTTATCCCTCCTTTGAAGAGCGTCAAAACGTTGCCAAAGAAGTGCAGCAAAAAGTGAGTGATTTGATAAAAGTGTATGAAACGGCTAATTATTTAGCGGCTTTAGGGCAATATGACTTCGCCCGTTTGTGCTACGAACATATTTTAGAAGTGTATCAAAACCGAGAAGTGTACAATAATTTGGGCATTTTATCCGCTCTTTCAGCCGCTGATTTGACAAGTAAAGACGCTGACGACCTCGTTTTTCCGTATGAAATGGATTGGAACACCCGTTTGAGTCGTAAAAAATCACGGGGTACAGCCACCCTCACAGAATATGCACAAGCCCAACGCTTAACGCTTTTACGCCGTGCGCAAACGCATTTTGAAACGGCTATGCAGATGGATAAATCTTATGCCGTTGCGCCGCTCAACAGGCTGTGCATCTTGGCGCAATTGGGTAAAACAGAGGAAGCACTGCAAGCCTATTCTAAACTCAAAAAACGTTTTTTCAAAAGCATGGACACCCTGCAACAAGCCTACGCAAAATTGGCTTATGCCTTAATTTTATCGAAAAAAGTAGAAAAACAAGAAGAATCAAGCACTATTTTAAAACAATTGTCGCAACAAACGCATACAGGCGTAGCCGCAATGGCACGTTACAATAAAGCTATTTTAGAAAACCAACCTGTTGAAATGCCGCTTTCTATTTGTGATATTATTGTTGAAAATATAAAAATAGACAGTGTGCAACTGCATAAATTAGCGTCAAAAGGGTATGTTATTACGGTAAATAAAGTTAAAAATGCGCGTCTTATTTTTCAAAAACAGGCGCATTCCATAGTTATTCAAGCGGAAATAAAGGGGCAATATTATTTCGCTTTTCAACGGGTAAAAGGTTTTTTACCTGAAAATGGCACTTTTACTGATGGAACATCCCGAGATAGTCGAGAGAGGGGAGTAAATGGTAAAATGGTGTTGATGACCAATGGTTCTATCTCGCTTTGTGAGGAACAACAGTTGGCTGTTCGGTATGATAACAATAATAAGGTGGTGGAATGGGTGAAATTTTATGGGAATTAAACTTACATTACCTTGAATTTTACAACAAATGACTAACATCGTCATAAACGACGGTGTTAGTCATTTGTTGTAAAATCAGCGTAACTCAATTTAGCTTTTATGTTGATTTTAACCCTCTTTGTGAGCATTGATAACATTATCAACATATTCTAAAGGCATTTCTATAGATTGAGCAATAGCTTCTTTGGATAATTACAGCTTAAAAAAAAGATTAAGAATTGTTTTTTGAATTTGTTGTTCCTTTTCAGCTACTATTTGTTCCTTTTCAGCTACTATTTGTGCAGCTAATTTTTGTTTTTCCTCCATGGTATCAATAAAATCTTTGCCATCATCATTGAGAAAGGCATAAATTCTATTTAATTGGTTAACTTTCCTAACGGCTTCCTTCTTTGTCATTTGCATATTTTGTGATTTTTTTTGCTCATATTGTTCATAAAATATTTGTTCCTCCGTTTCATCTTTAGTCATCAAATCCATTACAAATGTAAGGGCATTTGCGATAATTTCCTTATCAAATTTCTTAATTTTTGCTAAATCTC
>JAYUQN010001095.1:0-2427 GCA_043756725.1 Saprospiraceae bacterium | reverse complement strand
TTTCATGCAGAAGGTATCCCTAATTTCATCCTTGACATTTCAAACGTCAAATTTGTGGACTCCTCTGGCTTAAGTGCCATTTTGACAGCTAAAAGGCTGTGGGATGAAGACGGTTTGTTTGTCCTCACTGGCGTCAACAGCCCGAGTGTGAAAAAATTGATTGAAATCTCTAAACTCGATACCGCTTTCACCATCATACCGACCGTTGATGAAAGCGTTGATTATGTTTTTATGGAACAGATTGAAAGAGAGTTGACGGAGGAAGATTAGAAAATTTCAGATGAAATTTTATTTTCTATACAAAAGCCAAGAAGTGTTACACTTCTTGGCTTTTGTAATTGGCGATTATTAAAGGATTCTTTTGAAAGTAGAGGTGGGTGCTATAAATTAATATTTACTTTTAAACCGCAAAAAATAATCCTCAAAATACCGCTTCGATACCCATGAAACGCCTAAAACACCCACCGAAACCACTGCATAAAAAAACATCGTTTGTAACAAAGGCGACATTGGCAGCATCATTTTTTTGAAAAATAAAACGGTCGCAAAGATAATAAGCATTTGATACATATATATGCCATACGATATTTCACCTAATTTCTCTAAAATTGGATTCTTCAATTTGAATAAAGCTTTCGGATTTATAGCCACATTCAGTATCAACCATAAAAAAAGACCGCCCTCAGTAAAAACACTTAAAACGGGCGTTTGAAATAAGGTTTTGTAAAGGACATTCGGGTTTTCGGTGAAATAGTTGTGAAAAAATAAGCGACTAAATAAAAGGCTTAGAAACACCACTTGAAATTGGGGTTGAAAAAACCACACCTTTTCGAGCGTAATAACCCTCCAAGAGTTGAAAACTCTTGGAGGGTTGTGCGCAATTTCAATACAATAAGCACCCAATCCACCAATTGCCATCAACTCAAATTTCAAATTTAATAATACTTCTCTTAGTAAAATAAGTGTTTCATTTTTAGGAGTGTAAAAATGATAAAAACCCAAAATACATGCCTTATAAACCATCATTCCTATAATTATACTGAGGGGGTGGTAGAGGATTTTAGATTTTAGATTTCTGATTTCAGATTGAGGTTTCACAAAAAATTTGAACAAGGGCGCCCAAATTAAATAAAAATATTCCTCTACGCCGATGCTCCACAAAGGTTCTAAAAGGTGGCTGCCATAAAGCGGATTGACGACAAAACTTAAAAATAAGCCAAACAAAACGCCCGCCGTAACTGTATCATAAGGCATTTGATAAGTGTAATGAATGAGTTTCAATAAAACGGGAATAGCGAATAAGCCTATGAAAACCAATAGATAATACAGTGGAAAAATACGTAATACGCGTCGCATATAAAACTTTTTCAAGCTGATAGTGCGCGTGTTTTTCATTTCATTTAAAAGCAAGTAGGTGATTAAAAAACCACTCAAAACAAAAAAGAAAGATACCGCTAAAGAGCCATTGCGAAAAAAAGAATAGTTTTCAAAATGCGCCAAACCATTTTTAGCCCTTATGGTTTCACCATGATGAAAAACGACAAAATAAGCCGCAAAAAACCGCAGCGAATTAAGTCCTGTAAAATGAATTTTTTGAATATTTGACAAATCCTCTTGGGTTTTAAATGAAATTTGATAGTTTTACCCGCTTTTTCAGAAAAATACTGAGAGGGTGCAAAATTACACAATTAACGAATAATAAATAACGGCTAACGATTAACAAATAACGAATATGGATTCACCAATTTTGAAAAAACTTTTACCGCATGGCATTGCCTTAGTGATTATGGTTGTTTTGTCAATGCTTTTCTTTTTGCCAAACGTGAGTGAAGGACTTGTTTTGAATCAACATGACAATGTTCAAGCTGCTGCTTCTCAGTCTGAAATGGAAAAATATAAAGCGGAAACGGGAACAGCACCGCTTTGGACAGGCGCCTATTTCAGTGGTATGCCCACCTATCAAATCCACATGGATACGAAAGGCAACTTGACGAAGCCCGTTTTTAAGGTTTTGTTGGCAGGACAACCCATGAGTTCCTATTTTGCAGAAGTGCTTCTGGCGATGTTGTGCATGTATTTGCTCTTGAATGTCATGCGGTTGGATTGGCGTTTATCGCTTCTCGGTGCTATTGCTTTCGGCATTTCAACGTTTAATATGGACATTATAGCCGCCGGTCACTCTACAAAAATGGTGGCTCTGGCTTTTGCACCGGGCGTTCTGGCAGGGGCGATATTGGCTTTTAGAAGGCAATTTATTATAGGTAGTGCTTTATTCGCCTTGTTTGTAGCCATGCAGATGTACGCCAATCACTATCAAATCACGTATTACACGTTTTTGATTTTAGCCGTTTTAGGCATTTCAGAATTGGTCAATGCCATCAGAACTAAAGATTTTTTAAGTTTTGGAAAAGGGTCATTATCCCTTAT
>JAYUQN010001094.1:0-6344 GCA_043756725.1 Saprospiraceae bacterium | reverse complement strand
TGCTGTGCATATCGGCTTATATACTCAATGTGCAAGGGCGATTAAGTGCCGATTCACGGTATTATCTCATGGCAAACAGCTTGGGTGGGGCGTTTTTGGTTATCAATTCCGTTTGGCATTGGGCATTGCCTTCGGCTATCGAAAATGCGATTTGGGCATCGGTAGCACTCATTGGCATTTTTAAAAGAAAAAAAACATGAAAATTGCAGTTATAGATTTAGGCACAAATGGCTTTCGCTTGTACATTGCTGAAACGATGAGCAGGGGCAATACAACATCATTCACAAGGAATCGAATGAATTGAAATTGGCAGCAGAAGGGATTCATCGCATCGGTGATGCGCCCTTTCAACGCGGTGTTGAAACTTTACACCATTTTTCAAGTATTCTGAAACAGCATAATGTGTTGAAAATCAAGGCATTCGCAACAGCTGCGGTGCGGATGGCTGAAAATGGACAGGATTTTATTGAAACAATAAAAAATGAAACGGGTATTGACATCGAATTAATAACAGGTGTGCGCGAAGCAGAATTGATATATAAAGGAATGAGTATAAGTATGCCCAAACATATCGAACCCGTTTTGATGGTGGACGTAGGCGGTGGCAGCATTGAGTTTATTATTGGCAACCGAGAGACGATGTTGTGGGCGCACAGTTTCAATATCGGTGTCGCTATTTTGAAACAAAAATTTCATAAAAACGACCCGATTATAGCAGATGAAATAGCGCAGATTGAGCAGTTTTTAGACACTGAAACAAGCGAACTTTTAAAGCAATTGCTTATTTTTCAGCCTAAAATACCTGTTATAGCTTGTGGGACACTTGATTTTATGGTAAAAATATTGAGTGCTAACGAAATCCCGACTCTCCAAGGGAGTCCTTACGGACAATCGGGGCTGAGGGGGGGGTATGAGCAAAATTATTGTGAAATATCTACAAAAGAATTTGACGATTTTTATGAAACCCTTACCTTTTCATCTGAAAAAGCTTTATCGGAGATACCGAATGTGCCCAACGAAAAAATTGAAATGCTCGCCGTAAGCCTGGTTTTGATGCGGTGGGTAATGCACAAATTGGATGCTACCCAACTTATTGCCTCTGCAAATTCGATGAAAGCGGGGATTTTGTATGAGATGACTTATGAGCATTAACAAACTGCCAAACCCGCCTTTCTGTCCACAAATAGCCGTCTTTATCGGGCCACATATAGCCTAAATGCCCACCTTTCTCAGGTATTTCAAGGTAAAAATCAGGTTTTTCACGCGCAACTTGATAGGGGAAACAAGAAGGTGCGAGAAAAGTATCGTCTAAGGCATTGACAAGCAAAGTGGGCGCAGCAATTTTAGGCAAATGGGGTAAGCAACTGGCTTGTGTCCAATAGTCAAAACAATCTTTAAAACCATTAACAGGAGCCGTGTAAGCATTGTCAAATTCTCTAAAATTTTTGGCTTTTAGTGCTTTCTGCAAATCAAATTGATTGGGAAATTTTAGGGCTTTTCTGCGGACTTTCTGTTTCAAAGACATTAAAAATTGGTTGAGATAGACAATGTTTTTAGGCGTTTCAAAAGCCATACTGCAAGCTGTCAAATCGCAAGGAACCGATAAAGCGACGATGTGTGAAATAATGGATGAGAGCGTATTGCCCATTTCACCCGCATATTTCAAAACAATATTGCCGCCTATGCTAAAACCCACAAGCACTATTTGTTTGTATTGCTTAGATAGGATTATTTTATTAAGAATATGAGCCAAATCTTTGGTATAGCCACTATGATACCCGTTTAGTAAACGGTTGTCTTCGCCACTACAACCCCTCAAATTCATACCCACAGCATCCCATTTTTCGGTGCTATTTGCCGAAGCGGGAGGCGCATTAAAAAAATTCATCATCGCCGCCATATAATGCTTTCGGGCATGTCCTTCTAAACCATGCACACAAAACAGGAGTTTATCGGAACCCACTTTCGACCAATCCAAATCTAAAAAATCGCCATCCGAAAACTCTACTCTTTCACGCAGGTATTGAAGCGGCATGATAGGTCGCATCAAGTTGGAGTAAATGGTGTTGATATGGGTATTTCTGAAAATAAAGGGAGGATTATAAGCTGTTTGTTTTATTATAGGCATGAAAGCTCAAGCGTTTGTGATATAAACATGTTAGAAAATATATGCAAATTTATCATATTTATTTTACAAACACAAATGTTGTTGCTAATTTACTAAAATTTTAAAACACGGATTTTGATAAAATCGTTAGGTAGGTGGAGGTCGTTGAGTTCTTTCTTGATTTGATTGGCTTTGGATTGAGCGTTGACCTCATTGTTATACATGAGTTCATAATAAACACAATAGCCTTGTGATTCAGATTCGGTGCAGCCCAATGAAATGCAATTGGCTATTAAGCCGTAGGTTTTGAGCTGGTCAATGCGTTTACGAGCTTCTTCAAAATTTTTGTAGAGAATGTCTTGCACTACATATTTTGTGCCGCGCATACCCGCACGAGCGCAATCGTAGGTCAAATAACCATCCGTAGGCGTATAAACATATAAACCAATCTCTGTTTTAGCGTCCACTACTGAGGGGGTAGGTTCGGCGGTTTGACCATCATAAGGCAATACATTTGGGTCATTTTTAGGAGCATCTTCTTTTTTATAAACGGTTTGAGTCGGTTCGGGTCGAAGGCTATCCACAAGATTTTGAAGTTGCTCTTGGTATTGGATATTGCTTGAAATGGCTTCGACAGGACGTAATTGCCATTGACGATAAAAAACACCACTCAAAACGCCGAGAGACACCAAGCAGGTCAAAACTTGCGCCATATAAGGTCGGCTATAACGTCCAAGATTGCTGGTCGAAAAATTGCGAAGATTATGCAACGAAGGGTTTTCCATAAATTTCAGTGACCGCCGTTTTTTACCAAAAACTTCTTCACGCGCAGGGGTGATAAGCAAATTAACATGTTCATCTTTATCAACAATGACCAAACCAAAGCCATTCTCAACGCATTGATTTTTCAACTCCATGAAATTGGGGTCACTGCCTTCGCTGAAAACATCGAACCCTACGGCAACCCATTGCTCGTCGGCATGGTATTGTTTGAATTGCTCAATGGCATAAATGTATCGATAACGCCCAGCTGAACGAAAAAACATGTGGTAGGCAACAACTGCCAAAAATATTAAAGTAACAGGCAATGAAATGCTGAACAGCCAACCTGCTTGAGTCAATGACCAAAAATTGTAAATCCACAAAACCAACATAACAACCACCGTACCCACGCTGCTGGCAGCGAAAGCATCCCAAAGAAGTTGTTGCCTTTGTAGAGAATAGCGCACTTCTTCGGAAGTAGCAGCAGACGTGGCTTCAAAAGTAGCCACAAATAAAGAGCCGTCTTCTTTTGGAAATTCTAAATGACCATCTACCACAACGCCAGAACCATGCAAACGGTCATAACTTATGACCGTTTCACCGCGACGGGGGCGAAACTTGTAGTACGTTTTCATAAAAGAAAGCGTTGCCCTTTTTATAGTATCTTCACTCAGGAATTGCAAGTAGCATTTTAGTTTTTAGTCATTAGTTGTTAGTTTTCAGTTGTTAGTTTTGATGAAACAAAATTCCTATCTAACAGTTGAAAACGAAGAACAAAAAACTTGGATTTAATCAAGCTATAAAATTAGGCTTTATTATGATATTATGAAAATAAAATTTTCCTAAAATACTGAAAACAAGGGGTTTAGGGTTATTTTTATAAAAAAAAGGTAGATAACCAATTATAAAATTATTGAAAGTGGAAATTTTGCTTGCCAATTCTTGATTTTAATCATCCATTCGATACAATTTTTGAAATAATTGGACGGTCTCAACGGCTGCTTTTACATCATGAACCCGCAAAATGTTAGCGCCTTGTTGTAAAGCTATTGTGTTTAAAACCGTTGTGCCATTCAAAGCCTCTTCGGGCGTAATATTCAAAGTTTTCCAAATCATGCCTTTACGTGAAAGGCCTGCCAGAATCGGCACTTCCAAAATTTTGAAAACATGCAGTTTTTTTAATAAAGTGAAATTATGATCTATCGTTTTACCAAAACCAAAACCTGCATCAATGATAACATCTTTCACGCCCAGACCCCTCAGTATGCCCAGCCTTTCAATGAAAAAATCAAGGATTTCAACGGCTATATTGTCATAAATGGCTTCACGTTGCATGGTGGCAGGCGAGTTGCCTTTCATGTGCATCAATATATAAGGTATGTTTTTCATAGCCGCAATGGTTTCAAACATTTTATCATCAAAACGCCCAGCCGATACATCGTTAATAAGGCACGCGCCTGCATCCACACTGGCTTGTGCAACGCTTGCCCGTATAGTATCCACTGAAATTAGGGCATCGGGAAACTGTTTCAAAACGGCTTTTATAGCAGGTAAAACACGCTTTAGTTCCTCTTTTTCAGGGATGATTTCTGCACCCGGTCGGCTACTCATACCGCCAATATCCAAAATTTTACCCCCCTCCCTAATCATCCGTTCTGCTTGCTCTAATAGGGCTTTTTCAGTTTTCACACGGCTCCCTTTGTAGAATGAATCGGGCGTTACATTCAAAATCCCCATCACAATGGGTTCTGAAAGGTCAAGTAGGTGACCATTGCAGTTTAAGGTTGTTTGTTGATAAAGCATAGCTCAAATTTTAATACTGCCTTTAAAAACCTGCGTAGCAGGTCCACACAACCAAATATTGTCAAATCCCCTCCCCTCAGTATTTGTACTATTTTTCTGAAATTTCACTTCTAAATTGCCTCCTTTGGTTGTAATGGGTACTTGTGTTGAGGTATTCTGCTTCAAATAATAGGCAATTGCGGCGGCAGTGACGCCTGTGCCGCATGAAAAGGTTTCATCTTCAACCCCCCGCTCATAAGTGGCAACCTCAATACCTTTTTTTATTTCTCCCTTTAGGGTCGGTGTAGACAGTATTTCAACAAAATTCACATTAACGCCTTCTTTTGCAAACCTGTCAGAATAGCGAATGGCGCGCCCATTTTCATAAATATCAATATCGGTCAAATCTTCCACAAACACGACATAGTGTGGGGAGCCTGTGTTCATCAAAAAATAATCGTTACCGATTTCAATATGGGCTACATCAATCATTTTCAACTCTACCCAAAGCGATTTTCCAATCGGAGCCTTGTTGGTTGTTTTTCTCACAATCGCTTCATGTTCGCCATCAATTGCCCAAAAACGGCATTTTTCCTTGAAAACACCCAAAAAATGGGCAAAAGCGGTTAAGCAACGCCCCCCATTGCCACACATAGAAGACTCTGACCCATCGGCATTGAAATAGACCATTTCAAAATCGTAACCGTCTTTGTTTTCTAAAAACATGACACCATCGGCGCCAATACCAAAGCGACGGTCGCAAAGGTGGTGGATATGTGCGGTATCCGTTTTTTTCAAATAGGCTTTTTGGCGTTGGTCTATCAAAATGAAATCGTTGCCTGTGCCTTGATATTTATAAAATGGTATGGTCATATAAAAATTGACTATTTTTATTTGTTAAAATTACGCATATTTAAAATAAAAAATATAATTTTGGGCTATAACAAAAGTAAGGGTTAATACGTTTTTAAGAGTGACACTTTACAAAAATTAAAGCAAAGTAATTGGCAAAATTAGAGTTAATTTTTTATAAGTCGTTTATTTATTAACAGACTTATGAATAGATTACTCATCTTAAGAGAATAGACAAATCTCCCCCCTCAGTAATGATGATAAAATTTGATTCAATGAAAAAAAACATAATACTAACGGCTGTGATAGCGTCCGTTTTGAGTTCGGTGCTATCCATTTTAGCGTTTCGCTATTTCATACCCGAGCGAGAAGTGATATTGCGGGACAATGCCAACGCTAAGTACGCCAATTTTACGGATTTTACTTTGAGCGGTAAATTGCAGCGTACTTTTTTACCCTCTGCGCCATCCAATTTTACGAAAGCTGCGGAAGCTATCACCTCATCTGTGGTCAATATCAAAGCTGTATCTTCGGGTGGAGGGGACAATATGTGGAATGAAAGCGTTATGGGTGCCTCAACAGGTTCGGGCGTCATCATGTCGCATGATGGTTTTATTGTAACAAACAACCACGTTGTGGCTGATGCAACAGATATACAAGTCACGCTGGATGATAAGCGCGAATACAGTGCAAAAATAGTGGGCACTGACCCTTCAACTGACCTCGCTGTTTTGAAAATAGATGCACAACGCCTTGTGCCTGTGAAGATGGGCAATTCGGATAGCATGCGTGTGGGCGAGTGGGTTTTGGCAGTGGGCAATCCTTTCAATTTGGAATCTAC
>JAYUQN010001093.1:0-2430 GCA_043756725.1 Saprospiraceae bacterium | reverse complement strand
TTTTTTTTACAAAAAAAATCAAAGTCCAATCAACATTTCTCAAAAAACTTACCCTAAATCTGCTTGAATACTATGCTTTTACTGTTTCACCACGCCCTAAAAACCACCCAATAACAGCTCCTGTGGCGGCACTCATGACTGTGAATGCGAGAATATCTGCGATAAGGCCTGTCAAATTCATCATATTGGACGTGGAATACATGAGCAAATCGAAAGTGCTTATCATCAAAAAGCCGATAATAGTACCTGCGGCGGCGCCCCCACTGGCGGATTTGATGCCTGCCCAGCGATGAAAAATATAAGTAAGCAGCAAAGCAAAGGCGGCATTTGCGAGAACCATTGTCACCATTTGTGGTTCGGCTTTCATGAAACCTTCAGGCATACCTGCGTTGTTTTTCATGAAACCTTCTAACAAAAAACCGTAGATTAAAAACCCGATTAGAAAGGCAGTGACCGTGCCGACGAGTGTGCTGAGTAAAACTTTGTTGTTCATTGTATTTCGTTTTTTAATGAAAAATATTGTTAAATATTCTGTAAATCTAAGTGTTTAAAAAATTTTAACAAAGTTTTTCTTTTGCTTTTTCAATAAAAAATGACTATTCTCATAAAATATTGACTAACCACGTCCTTTAGGGCGTGGGTGGAGAAGATTAGCCTTTTTTCGGCTTTAGCCAGCCACCTTTGTTTAACTTATAAAGATGAGCGGCTAAAGCCTAAACAGTTTTAAACGCTTACCCACGCCCTAAAGGACGTGGTTAGTCAATATTTCACTAAAACTCGCCCAAATTTTAAGCGAAACGTATGCGTAGTGTCAAAATGTTTATCTTACGTTCTATTTTATTCTTCCCGCATCAATTTAATTTCAACCCGCCGATTTTGCGCTTTGCCTTCTGGCGTCAAGTTCTCTGTTTTAAAACGGGTTTCACCATACCCAATAGCTGAGGTTTTGTTTTCATCGCAACCCAATTCTATCAAATAGGCACGAACAGCGGTGGCTCGTTTTTGAGAGAGAAGTAAGTTGTCTTCATCTTTCCCAACATCATCTGTATGTCCTTCAATAACGGCTTTGAACTCATGTTCTTTTAAAATATCAGCCCAGCGTTTCAATTCTTCTGCAGATTCGGGCAGAATATCGGCTTTGCCAAAAGAAAAATAAATATTTTTAGCAACCACATTGACGCCTTTTTCAGTCACTTCCACGGCTTTTATAAGCTTTACAGTTTGTGAAATCGTATCTTCTGCGGCGATAGAGGGCTTAGGTGTTTTTTAGGTTTATAGGTTTTGATGTTGTCATTCCGAGGAACGAGGAATCTGGATGTAAATGCTTGATTACCAATATTTTACATCCAGATTCCTCGTTCCTCGGAATGACAAATGGCACATCCCGAAACAATCGGGGAGCAACATCGTGTTAAAATTGTCAAAAAGTCATTTATATAAATAAAAAAATCGCATAATTCATTGTTTGTCAATGAATTATGCGATTTTTTTGTTTCAAAAGATAAAAATACTGTCCGAAGGGACTCCTATGGAGAGGGGGGTATTTTTATTCATTAAAAACGATAACAACCATATTTTTTCCCACCACTCGGCTTGCTCTTTTTTGCAGATGTGAAACTGATATTTTTAAAAAGAGAAAACGATTTTTTGCTATTTGATTTCGATGATTTCACACTTTTCACGCTATTTGAAGATTTAGATGCACGGTTAGAAACACGTGTTTCCTTGTTTTCAACAGACGTATTTGTTAAGTCTTCATTATTATTCATAGAAACCAACTTGCTTGCATTGGGGCTGTTTTCAGCAGTTAAATCTTGCGGCTTTTTTTCATCCGCTGATGCGTTTGTTTTTGACGCCACAGGTATAGAAGGCGTTGAAACAGTTATAGGAATTGTTGTTGTTTTTGAGGCGATAGGTGCTGAAACATTTGTTGTTTTTGAAACAGGTGTTGCATTTGTTGTGGTGGTTGAAGTAGACGGTAAAGTGGTTTTAGATTCTATGATTCTATATTCCACTTGCACGGGTTTAGTCTGCCGTGTTGTAGGTTGTGTGCGGGGTGTTGAATTGGCAACAGTTGCCAAATTTGTTTTAGGTGTATTAACTGTATTATAAGTAGTGACAGCCACTTTTACAGGTTCTGGTTTAGGTTTTGGCGGCGCAACGGTGATGCGCACCACATCGCCTAAGCCATAATTGGCTTCAATTTCAGTTAAAACATCTGTATCGCTTGCTTTTTCAGCCTTATATATTTCAGTAGTATTAGCAAAACGTCTATCGGTTTTAAAATCTGTAACAAGGGAAGCTGTTTGTTGAGCGGACATAGAAGAGGTGTAGCTGAACAAAAGCCAAAAGCTAATTTTTCTATAAAAAGATGTATTTTTCATGTTATTATAATTGAAAAGTGAATGAAAGTATTGTTTTATTTGCTAA
>JAYUQN010001092.1:0-6350 GCA_043756725.1 Saprospiraceae bacterium | reverse complement strand
ACAACACTTAGAGATATTAACAGCAAAGATGCTTCGGGTAATATTGATTTGAATTTGGATTATCTTAAAACTTTTAGCAGCCAACGCGAGTTCAGTATCGCCACTCAATATAGCCGTAACGATTTGACCAATAATTTTGATTCTGATAATTTGGATGAAATAGGTATCATTTTGAACCGTTTGAGAAACAACAATAACAATTTGAACCAAGAAGTCACCTTTCAATCCGATTATACGACCCCCCTCAGTACAAACGCTATTTTTGAAATTGGAGGCAAAGGTATTTTCAGAAAAGTGAATAGTGACTACCAATATCTTTCAGCCAAAGACGCTATCGCCGATTATGCCGAAGATTTATCACGTCCTAAGGGTCTCTTAAACTATGGGCAAAACGTTGTAGGCACGTATTCTTCTTTGACTTATTCTACTAAAAATAAAATCACGCTCAAAGCAGGGGCACGTTACGAATACACGTCTATTGATGCCACACAAGACAGCAAAGACATCAATATTCCCGCTTATGGCACACTTGTACCGAGCATAAACCTTTCAAAAACTTTGAAAAACAATGCCACGGTGAAATTAGGCTACAATAAACGCATACAACGCCCGGGTTTGCAACAATTGAATCCGAACTTCAACTTGGTCAATTCTCAAAATATCAGCGTGGGTAATCCCAATTTGAAACCCGAATTGACCAATAATATGGAGTTGAGTATCAGCAAAATGATTAAAAAAACATATATCAACGCTTCAATATTTGGGCGTTTGACGGACAATGCCATTAATCAAGTGCGTCGTCCTTTAGATACAGTGGCAGGAGCGATTTTAACAACGTATGAAAACATTGGAAGCCAACGGTCTTTGGGTTCAAACCTTTTTACCAATATTTATTTAACAAATACATGGTCTATTAATGGTGGGTTTGATGTGTATTATACCATGCTGGAAGGGCAAACAACGGGTCTTGATGGCAAATCAATTACGGCTAAAAACGATGGTGTCAATTTCGGCGGTCGTTTGATGACGCAAGTAACTTTGAAAAACGGTTGGGGTTTGCAAGCCTTTAGTTTTATGCGCGGCAGACAAGTTCAATTACAAGGTACTCAAGGCGGTTTTGGTATGTATGCTATGGGTGTGCGTAAAGATTTCACCAATAAAAAAGGCAGTATTGGTATGTCACTTGAAAATTTTGCTCAACGCGGGTGGAATATCAGAACAGAATTAAACTCTCCGCAGTTTTCACAAGTCAGTAACAATCTTTTACTGAACCGAAATATTAAAATCAATCTGGCGTACAAATTCGGTAAAATGACCTTCGTAGATTCTAAGAAAAAAACACGGGGTGTCAAAAATGATGATGTGAAAGGTGACGGTGGAAATGATGGTGGTGGTGCTACCGAACAACCACAACAAGCCCGTCCACAAGGCGGTGCAGCCCCACAACAAGGGCAACGTCCGCAAGGTGGCGGTACACCGCCTGCAACAGGGCAGCCTAATAAAGGCGGTGATAATGATTTGAAACAGCAAGGCGGTCAAGGTCGCCCACAAGGTGCGCCTGCCACAGCACCCGCTAACGGTGCGCCTAAAAAGCAAGGGGAAGGTGAAAAGAAAGATACTTTGCAACAAGGTAAGGCACCTGTGAAAGAAGGCGAGCCTAAAAAAAATGAGAACTAATTAGGGATGTTTCATTTTGCTCGGAAAAAAAGTCAGTCCAAGCGGTTTAGGAAACGGTTTTTTATTTTTTTGAAAAAAAATAAAAAACCGTTTCCTAAACCGCTTGCCAAATCTAATAATACTAAGCGATTTACCCCCCCTCAGTCCCGATTAAGTCGGGATTTCACTATCGTTCAATATTTTAACAAAATTTTCACTAAAATTAAAGACACTAAAGACGGTAGTTTTACGTCTATATAGTCAAATCATATTTTTTAATTTTTAACTAAAAATCATATTATTTATGAAGAAAGTTATTTTCTCCGCGCTCGCATTATTTTTATCAGTTGCTACTTTTGCTCAAAGTGCATGGACATTGGATAAGGCACATTCTAAAATGACCTTTACAGTTACACACTTGACTATTTCTGAAGTAGATGGCGTTTTCAAAACCTTTGACGCTAAAGTGACGTCTTCAAAAGAAGATTTTTCAGATGCCGTATTTGAATTAACAGCAGACCTTGCCTCAGTCACTACTAATAATGATGGACGTGATGGTCACTTGAAAAAGCCAGATATGTTTGACGTTGAAAAATTTCCAACTTTGACATTCAAAAGCACAGGTATTTCAAAAGTCGCTGATAAAAAATACAAATTGACAGGTGACTTGACCATGAAAGGTGTCACTAAACCTGTAACTTTGGAATTGACCCACATGGGCAACAACAAAAACCGTCAAGGCAAAGCTTTGGCTGGTTTCAAAGTAACAGGCTCTGTAAAACGCACGGATTTTGGCGTAGGCGGAATGGCTTCAATTGTTGTAAGCGAAGATGTAGAATTGCGTGCCAGCGGTGAGTTTGTACAAAACTAATTGTAAAAAGTTTAATTACCATAGTTCTAAGCCACTTGATTTGTTTCAGGTGGCTTTTTTTGAGTTATGAGTTATGAGTTATGAGTTTCACGCAACTCATAACTCATAACTCATAACTCATAACTCACTAATGTCTTTCTCTGGATAATGTCTGATATTTTCTAAAACATAGTTCTTTTCACGCAATAACTGGACAAATTTGACCAATTGGGCTTGCCCTTCGGGTTTTGAAAACATGGGGTCATGTGTCAAAACCACTAAGTGGTTGCGGGAGAACGTCATATCGTCTTTAAACAGTTTTTCAATTTTTATCATCATTTCTTCGGGCGTTTCTTTTGGCATTGTGCCTTTCGGCGCCCATTCCACATCCCAACCAATAATTTTGAAACCTGCTGCGCGGAGCATTTCAGACGTTTTCCCTGCGCTTGAAACTTTCATATTCAAATCACGCTCTGGCATCATCCACAATTGACGCCCTGGTAAGCGCACCGTTTTCAAGGTCAAAGCCAGCTCTTTTTCATTTTTCACAATGTCTTCAAAAGCGGTATCAGGTCGGGCATAAAATTTATCATATTGGTTGTTAGCGTGAGTATAAGAGTGATTGCAGACATCAATATAAGGATTTTTCACATAATCCTTCAATGCCCGAAGACTATTACGTCCGTTACCCGTATGCTTGCCGACAACAAAAACACTTGCCTTAAATTTGTGTTCCGTCACCAATTGATTTACCGCTTCGCTACCTGGCAACGGACCATCATCAAACGTAAGGTAAACAAATTTGGCGTTGCTATCCGCTTTTTCAGCAGGCAGTTTTACGGGACCAGAGGGCACTGCGGGCTTGGTTTCAACAACAGGAGGTGGAGGTTTGTCCTCTTTACAGGCTGCAAGGGCTACAATCAAAAAAGCACAGGCAAGGACATGCCCGATGGTGTGTTTCATAAAAGTCATAAGACATTAAAATTTTAGGTGATTTAATACAATGAAAGTGGTTTTGATGTCAATTTGTTTAAAAGTTATGCCAATACTCAAACTGACTATTGTTAGTTTGAAAAAGGGTTTGTAAAATAGGGTATGACATGTGGAACGTTTTAAAATCCTTTTTTAGTATGGCTTGGTGTGGTTAAATTATACAACATTAGTTCTACTTTGGCACTCTAAAACCAAGAGGGTTTTTGATTATTTACCCCCCTCAGTATAAAAGCCATTTTAAGAAGCCTTTCAGCCTTATGTGTATTAAAATGCATCATTCAGTTACACCCAAGCGGCAAACATCTTTTTATCTTTTACCTGCAACCATTCAGCCCGATTAGGATATTGGCGTGTGCGGTCAAAAATAAGCAAGAAGCCTGTATCTAAATGTTGTCGGTCTAAATAATCTGATAGTTGAATTAAGCCTTTTTCGTGGGCAGTTTCGCCATACCAAATTTTGAGTTCTGCGACATATTTATGTTCAAAGAAAGTAATAACGACATCTAAACGTTTTTCCTCAGACACTTGTGGTTCTTTGAAAGCGTAGCCCTGCCCGTTGAGAATGGGTTTCAAAAAAGCGAGAAATATTAAACGCCCTTCTCGCTCTACAAAATTAGTATCTTTTTTACTGTATTCTTCTTGCATGAATTTTTGAAATGCCCGCAAAATTTTTTCAATATCCAATCGGTTATCGTCTAAAAGATACCTGCCTTGATAGGTTGCGCCATTGGTATCCAGCGTAAGCAATACTTTAAAACTCATGTAATTGGCAAGTAGCTCTCGATATACACGGTTATGGATTTGTAAACGATCTGCATGACCGCCATTGGGCGCAAAAATGCCATAGACAATGCCTATTTCGATAGTCGGATTGTGGGCATTGAAGGTCATACTCTCTTCGTTTAAAATAACTTTTTGCGTCAAGTCATACAAAGGCGTATTATCTTCTATATTTTTAACCAAACTATCGAAATTCGTATTTTTCTCTTTGATTAAGATATTAAAAGCCGTTTCTACATCTTCTACTTTCCATTCGTCTTGTGCTACGTTGGGAATTTTATCTTCATCCAGCATTTTACAGAGCTTACTGACTAAAAAAGGATAGCCCGAAGTAAAATAAAAAAGCCGTTCGGCAATGGCTTGAAAATCCATTTTCATCCCTTCTGCAAGGGCGTACTCTTGAAGCATAGGCACAATTTCGTGTGGATGAAAACTCATATCCACCTTAAAATCTGCTGCAAAATTCCACGGGCTGTTAAACTTTTGCTCGTCATCGGGGCGCAATTTCAATTTAAGTGTTTTCACATCATGAACACCCACGAGGACAATACTATGAAAAGTTTTATCAAATCCTTCATGCTGTGCCAAATATTTATCACGCAACATCGCTAAAAAGCTAACAAATAATTGATTGTTACTACTTTTATCTACTTCATCAATCAGCAGAACTAATTTTTTATTGGTTAATGTTGATAAGGCAGAGATAGCTTCAGAAACGTGTTCCATCTCTGTACTCTTTTCCTTCCACTCTTTTAATAATTTAGCAGCATCAACTTCTCCAAATTGAATCATTTTTTTCTCCAACTGTCTAAGAAACATTTGGCAAAAACTTTTCTCTTCCGTAAATACCGTATCCCCCACGCCTTCAAAACTAATCGGAAAAGCCAAATATTCAGGTCGTTCTCTCAATAGCGCAAATAGCCGATAATAGGCAGAAGTTTTTCCGTATTGACGCGGGCGGTTGATGGTGAAATATTCCCCATTCTCAACCAAATCCAGTATCTCTACCAATTTAGCGGAGATATCTACCATATAATGGAGGCGTGAAACGCAATTGCCTGTTATGTTAAATTTTTTTGCCATGATAAAAATTGCTTTTTAAAGGGGCAAAGTTAGGTAAATTTTTATAATGCTGCACGGTAGCCTTTTCATATAAAGCTAACCTTTACTGTTCAATATTTCGATAATAATCATTCTGAAAGATAGTCTTTTAATAAAGAAAATCTGTTTGTCTTCGGGAACAATTATTTTGTAAAATACCCCCCTCAGTATAAAGCCATTTTAGAAACTCTTTTTACCTTGTTGGCTTTTATGATTAATCAGTTATCATTCATAATTCATCATTAATAAATATGGCAAAAGAAGTTTATATTGTTTCAGCAGTCCGCACACCCATCGGTAGTTTCGGCGGCATGTTTGCGGACATCTCAGCGACAAAATTAGGCGCAATTGCTGTGAAAGCAGCATTAGAACGGGCTGGCGTACCTTTCGATGAAGTTGACGAAGTGCTATTGGGCAACGTCGTGTCTGCCAATTTAGGACAAGCACCTGCCCGTCAAGCGGCTCGGTATGCAGGGCTGCCAGATGGCGTCAATTGCACAACCATTAATAAAGTCTGCGCTTCGGGTATGAAAGCAACGGCTTATGGGGCGCAAAGTATTATGCTCGGTTTGTCAGATATAGTGGTGACAGGTGGTTTTGAAAGCATGTCGCAAATCCCTTTTTATGTGCCCAAAGCCCGTTTTGGGTATAAATATGGCAATGGCGAGTTGGTGGATGGTTTGGCAAAAGACGGTCTCGTGGATGTGTATGACCAAATAGCGATGGGCGTTTATGCGGATAGAACTGCTGCTAAATATGGTTTTTCAAGAGAACAGCAAGATGCTTTTGCCATTCGCTCTTATAAAAATTCGGCTGCTGCTACTGAGGGGGGGCGTTTTAAAGATGAAATTGTGGGCGTGGAAGTTTCCAGTAAAAAAGGCACTTTCACCATGACGGAAGATGAGGAATATAAAAGCGTCAATTTTGAAAAAGTGCCAACCCTGCGTCCCGCTTTTTCAAAAGACGGAAC
>JAYUQN010001091.1:0-50327 GCA_043756725.1 Saprospiraceae bacterium | reverse complement strand
TGCCATATTGCCTCCTTTAACGGCGGCATTCTTGTTTTCATCAAAACCTTGTGCATCATCGGCAATGGCTTCTCGTCTTGTCAAGGCTTCACCCAATGAGTTAAAGATTAATTCAAGGTCGGTCATGTGGTCACGCAAGTTTTGGCTGGGTTTGGTCAATCCCTTTATATTTTTATGTTCAGAAGGGGTAACGCCCAAACTAGCTTTTGAAATGACGGCTGTTAAAATGCTGTATTCTTGACCTTCTTTTACCCCTCTTGCTTTCCATTCATCGGTCAAACGTTTACGGGTATCAATATTCTGCATCCGTTCTTTAATCCATTCGTCACTGTAACCCTTTGCTTTGTACAACTCAATTTGCCGTTCTGTCAATAACTCTGGATTTGCGGTTTCGTCAAGTGACCGCTTGCCTTGTTCTGCCAACCATAATTTTAAAGGTTCAGCTTTTGGCGAAGGTACAGACATGATAATTCTGAATATGCCTTCTGTATTAGAAGCATCTGTTTTATAAAACTTCTTATCTGCTGCTTCCATTTTCAGTAGTTCACAAATTGTGACCAACTGAGATTCACGTTTTTTGAGCATTGACCAATATGTTTTAGGCTTAGTGCTTTCTGTCAATGCTTCGATAATATCCACAATTGAAAAATACCATTCTTCATTGTGCCAAACCTTTCTAATTTTTTTATCCTCAAAGGGTGTTGGTGCGTGTTCCATAAAATATCGTTTTAGGTTTTATAAAACTAAATTTTTTAAAAATATGGTGCGTTTCGCTCCATTGGCGCGCTGCGCCATCAAGCTAAAAGAGGGAGTATCTTATTCCTCCATCGGATGCAATTTCAACAATTCTTTCGGTGAAAAAAAACCTTTTTGTTTTTTAGTTGCCTCCCGAACCGCTTTTATTTTTTCTGGCGTAATGATGATAGGGGAGGAGTTGCCAAAAGAATTTCTAACATAATTTAAGACAGAAGCCACTTCTTCATCGTTCAAAAGCGAACCATAAGGCGTCATGGGTACAATGCCCGCGTATTGTTTGCCATTCACCTCCATCGGTCCATATAAGCCGTGCAAGACCAATTTTATCAACCTATCCGTACTGCCTGTCACCCATTTGCTTTTAGCAAGCGGTGGAAAACCAGAGGCTTCCAAACCTGCGCCGTCGGGTTGGTGACAAGTGCCACAGTTGCCATCTCGGTTGTAAATTTCCATACCTTTCACATACATACCGCTTTTTTTATCAATCGGTTTAGTTGCCAAATTAGGGTTTTTGACTTCTCCAGAAGGATTTTTTATATAATTGTAGGTGAAGCGTAAGGCATCGTCCATGGGCATTTTTTCAAGGTTTTTCAACACTTTTTGACCAATAGGTTTGTCCAACCATGTGCTTGCTACCAGTGCTTCCATGCGGACACGTCCACTTTTATCATTTGCGGCTTTTGCGATAATATCTGTTCCATTTTTAATTTTATCTGTATTAAAACGGAGGACTTCTACTGCGGCAGCACGCACTTTTTCATCTTTAGATTTGAGCAAAGTGGTTAACAACTTGTCATCAATTTTATTGAGACCCCAGCTTACCCAAAGTCCTTCCAATTGGTAACGCTCGTAGTTTGCGTCTTGTGTATCAAGGTTTTTCAACCAAATTTGTAGCTTATTGAAAACTTCATTTTTATCACGTCCACGCAGTTCTCGTCTTGTGCGATAGCGGCTGCGGTATTCGGGCAATTTCAAATTGTCCAATAATGTTTCAATACTTGCCCCGTCTATTTTTGCGGGTGCTACCAATGGGCGTGAAGGATAGGTAATGCGGTAAATGCGTCCGTGAACATGGTCACGCAAGGGGTCACGAGCGTTGTGCTGCATGTGACCAATAAGCGTATTGTGCCAATCGGCAAGGTAAAGTGAACCATCGGGCGCAATTTCCATGTCCACAGGGCGGAAATTGGGGTCGCTGCTTTTCACCAAATCCATGCGGTGTCTGGAGGTATAACCCGTACCACTGTCAATGACTTGGTGCATTTTTGTTCCTAAAAAACCAATAGTATTATTGAGTATGAAATCGCCTTGTATTTCATTAGGAAAGTGGCGGCTGTGTATAAATTCCAAACCCGATGTCGGGCGCACCCGATGTTTTTCTTCTATAATAGACTTGCCTGTGGGCGATGAAAAACCATAAATTGGTTTTACCGTACCGGGTGTCATCCAAAACATATCGGGGCTGGACGTGGAAAGAAAAAACGGCTGTCCCCATTGGTCAAAAGCAATGCCCCACGGATTAGGAATGGGCAATTGGGCAATTTTATCCAATTTTTTTTGATTGGGATTGTAGCGCATGAACCCACCATTTGTCCCCCGCACCGTTCCATAAGGCGTTTCAACGCTGGTGTGTAGAAAAACGCCTTCACCCATATAGATAGCACCCGATGGGTCGGCACAAAAAGCACTGATAACATGGTGGGTATCGTGGTCGTCAAAACCGCTTAAAATGATTTCTACTTTATCAGCTTTGTCATCGCCATTGGTGTCTGTGTAAAGTTTCAAATTAGTGCCTTGCGAGATATAAACCCCTTCGGGAGCGAGTTCAAAACCCGCAGGAATATGCAAATTATCAGCCCAAACGGTCAATTTATCTGCTTTGAAATCATTATTTGTATCTTCTAAAATAATGAGTTTGTCATTAGGTTTGGCATCGCCCGGGCGATAATGCGGGTAAGTTGGCATCACCGCAACCCACAATCTGCCTTTGTTATCAAAAGTAAGTTGTACAGGATTGGCTAAATCTGTGAACTCTTTTTCAGATGCAAACAGGTCAATTTTGAAGCCTTCTGCCATCGTAAATTTTTTCAACGCATCATCACCATATTGATAGGGCGAGTTTTCACCAATCAGTTTAGAATTGGTTTCAACAGGTTTTAAAACAAGTGTTTGAGCATCGGCAGCCGCTACATCGTAAGGGCGATTATCGGCATTTTCTCCATCAAAAGTGTGATTATTGGCAGCAAACCACACGGCACTGTCTCGAATGAGGGTCATTTGGCGTATTTTTGTTACTTCATCGGGGTAGTTATCAGGTCCAAAAGGTTTGTATCTTCTGCCATACACGTGGACACCGTTGGGGATTTTAAAATCATTGTGCCAAAACCAATCTTTTTCTAAAACGGCTTCTTTGAGGGCTTTTCGATTATTTTCATTTTGAATACCCTTGTTTTTTCCATAGGAATCCATTTGGACAAAAAGATTTTCAGTCAGTAAAGTAGCAAATTTTTGATACCCCTCAGTATTGAGTTGAAAACCATCAATGGTTAATTGCTCGCCCGTTGAAAACCATTTTTTACTTGGATTGAAAGCATCTAAAAAGAGAATATCATATTTAGCAGCCACTTCTTGAATCGCTTTTGAATACAATTCAAGGTTTTTATTTTCATTAATGCCATTGGGCAAATCGTATTTATCCGACAGATTTTGAAAAGCAATGGGTGAAATCAACGCCAACTGAGGGGTGGAAACACCATTGTACTTTTGTGCCAAAGTATGCTGCACAAAAGCCTCCAATTCTGCTTTGAAATTAGGCAAACCCGTCGCTCCTGCAAAAGATTCGCTGTATCCAAAAAATGCCAAAAGCACATCGGTTTTCAGATTAGTCAACCATTCATCGGGTTTCGGAAAAAAACCTTCGCTGTGGGAGGGATTGGCAAATTCCGTTTGAAATTTTTCAGCCCCCGGAAACGCCCACGGGTCATTTCTGGCAGAATGAGGTCTAAACCCGGGCAAATCGCCGCCATCACACATATTGCGGATAGTGAGTTGGTGTTCTGGGAAACGCAAGTGCATTTCAGTATCAAAAGCACCATAATTCAACATACGAGAACCCAAATTGCCGCCTATCAAGGAGATATGTGCGCCTTTTGATAGTTGGATTTTCTTAGAGGCAGTAGGCAAAAATGCCATAATTATAATCAGCGTGAAAGCTGCAATGAGTCCATTTCTTTTATTCATCGTTCCGTTTTTTTATACCGCAATAATAAGTTTATTTTGACAATTCAATGCAATAGACCGATTAAAAGGTTGAAAATATGGTGCGTTTCGCTCCATTGGCGCAGTGCGCCATCAAGCTACAAGCATGACAAGCTGTAAGCATGACTGAGGGGGTATCCAAATCCTTAACATCTTATAAAATTCTTAGCACCCTAATTCAAGTTATTTTTGTTGCTGTAATTTTTTGTGTGTAATAGGGTATTTTGTTTCAATAACCTTGTTAAAATGAACCACGTAGAGACGTTGCAGTGCAACGTCTCTACATTTGCACACGAAAAATTACAGCAACTTATTTTTTAAACGTTGCTAAAAAACACCGATTTTATCTATTTTTGAGCGTTCTATTTATATTGTTCAATATGTTCAAAATGATGAAAATAAAAGAGCTATCACCCACAGTCCTTGCGACACTCAAAAATAAGCGTTATGACCGCATTGTTGAAAAACATGAAGGGCCCGAAACATGGAGTTGGAATTTGCCCCGTAGTGAAGAGCGCATGGAAGAATTAAGGAAAATGTATAAAGACAGTGGCTTTGATTTTTCTAAGGATAACCACGCCGAGTTTATACAAATTGCAGGAGTTGATGTACTGTTGCCAATCAGCTCAGACCACCATGCAAATCTGACTATTTTGCACCATTTTTTCTCTGAAGACCGTCATAAATTAGTCTTGTATATCAAAGACACAACTCACGATGATGATGCTTTTGGCGCAGGTTTCGTAGGCATTTGTGATAAATATCTCAACGAACCTTTTTACATTGCCACGCTATACCACGAATGGTTCATTATTGACTACGACCCGATTGCCATTCGGTAGCATTTTAAAATGAATGAAATGAAAATCTATCATTTTGAATTGTAAAATATTGAAAATCAACATCTTATAAATTCATCATTCATCATTTATAATTCATCATTGACTTAAATAATTTTTTAATAAAAAAAATCATGGAAATTTCAATTCATAATTGGATGCGGGCAGAAACCATTGAACACACGGTGAAACGCATTGCCAAATTGGGCTACGATAAAATCGAAATTCAAGGCACACCTGAGCAATACGATACCGCCAAAGTTGGAAAATTGTTTAAAGACTACAACATCGGTTGTTGGGGGTCGGTTACATTGATGCTGGGTGAGCGCAATCTATTGGCAAAAGACAAAGCGCAAAGAGCCAATTCGGTGCAATATGTGAAAGATGTTGTCAGAATGGTTAAAGAATTAGATGGACAAATGGTATCGGTTGTGCCTGCTACAGTCGGTAAAATCATTCCCGACGGTCGCCCCGATGAAGAATGGGAATGGGCAGTGGAAGGTATGAAAGACATTTACGCTTATGCGGAAAGCCTCGGTATTTTAATCGGCATTGAACCGATTAATCGTTTTGAGACCTATTTTATCAATCGAGGCGACCAAGCCTTAGCCTTAGCAGAAGCGGTTGGACCCAATTGTGGTGTTTGTTTGGATACGTTTCACATGAATATTGAGGAAGATGATATGTTTGCTGCCATTCGGCGCGCCAAAGGTCGCCTTGTCGGTTTTCACGTAGCGGATAACAACCGCATGGCGCCGGGCATGGGAACGTTAAATTGGCGAAAAATTATAAAAACGCTTCAAGAAATTGGTTATGATAAAATACTGTCGGTTGAGTTTTGTTCACCTTTAGACCGCACACCTGCCAATCCTTATCCGAATTCTATTGAAACAAATCCCAAAGGGTTGAGCGCAGAGCAAAAGAAATTTTTGGAAGACCACGGCAGTTCGGCGGTTACGGAAGCGTTTTATAGTATGCTTTCTAAAAAATCTATTCGGAAATTGCGTCCGTTGATTTGAGGTGATACCCCCTCATTATAAAGCCGACTTAAAAGCCTTTTTACTGTCTCAAATACTTATTCAAAACCAAAATCAATTACAGAAACAACGCATCCATTTTCAACGACTTATCTACTGCGCTTGCACTGTGTTCATTGGTTTTCAGCCCAAAGGTCGTCACTAAAGTATTGATAAGGTATTTCTTAGTTTGCGTTTTAGTGCGGAATAGTTCTCTGCGAGTACGCAGTTTTTCAGCTTCTTTTTTACTCAACTCATACTCGGTAGCGTAAAATTTCATCTCACACAAGTTAATGGCATTATCACTACGGTCTATGAGCATATCAATTTGAAAACCCGTTTCTTCATCTTTTCCTTTTGAATAAAAAGAACTTTCAGTTGAATAAATGCCACCGATGCCTAATGCTTGTTTTATCTGATGAATATGTTTGATGCACAACGATTCAAACGCAAAACCTGTCCATGTTTTATACTTGGCAGAACTACTCATTTGTATGAAACTGCCAATAGTTTTCTTATTCGGGTTGAATTGAAAGTAAAATAGCGAATATTCGTCTATTAAACGATAGATTAAATCCTTTTTTTCTTTACCAAACGGTTGAAACGACTTGATGAAAGAACATTCTTCTAATTCAGTAAGTATGCGTGTCAACCCGCCACCATTACTGATTTTGGTTGATTCGATGATTTCTTGTCGGGTCAGCCCTTTTTGTTTCATTGAGAGCGTTTTTACAACCAATTCATATTTTTCATATTGGTCAAACAAGGCACGATATAGATTTTGAAACTCATTTTTGAGTGTGCTTTTTTCTGAAAAAAGAATACGGTCTATGCTTTGAATGACGGATTCGCCATTTTGCACCTCGTTTAAATAATAGGGAATGCCGCCCAAAGCCATGTAGAGTTGTACAATCTCATAATTTGGCAATTTTATACCTCTAATACGAAGTAATTGCTGTGTTTCACGAAGCGTAAAAGGCTCTAAACGAATGTATTTGGTAATGCGATTGTGCAGACCCGCTTTGTTGTTGAGCACGTTAGCCAACATCCACGATGTACTTGAACCACAAACAATAACAGTAATGTTTTGGTCAACCGCCCAATCGTTCCAGAAAAACTCAAATGCCGATAAAAAACCTGATTTATGACCATCCATCCAAGGGAATTCATCTAAAAACACGATTTTCTTTTTTGTTCCTTTAATCGAAATGAGATAATTTTTCAACAACCTGAACGCCTCCATCCAATTATCAGGGGCAGAAATGGGAAACTTTGACTTAGAAAGCTCTTCGATTTTGGCAACAAATGCTTGAATCATTGTCTCCTTATCCGTATTTTTAACGCCTGTGATATGGAAGGCAAATTGGTTTTTATCCGAAGGGATTCCTTTGGAAAAAGCGTTTTTGACCAAATAGGTTTTACCTATACGTCTGCGCCCAATAATGGCAACTAAATCGGCTTGCTCTGAATTTAACAGTGATTGAAGTGTCGTGGTTTCTTCTTCTCTGCCGACAAAAAATTGTTTCATGACCATTTCGTAAAAGATTGATTTTGAAGGTACAAAGGTAGTAAATTAAAATTATTATTGGCTTAAAGTAGGTTAAAAATAATAGTTCAAGCCAATAATATTTTTTTATTATTGGCTTAAAGTGAGTTGAAAATAGCAGTTTAAGCCAGTAATGATTTTACCCCCTCCGTGCTTTTTGCTATATAATTCTGTGTAGATACCACAGAACCATGTTTGCAAGGCGGTTTATAAAAGCACCCCTCAGTATTTTCTCCTTTTTAAAGATATTTTAATAGGCTAACTTCACATTTTTCAAAAGAAATAATAGATTTACACCTTAAAAAACAGCTCTTTAATATGACAATAACAAACGTAGAAGCCTTCTGGCTTCGTTGCCCAATACCAAAAGACAAACAACACAAATCCGATTACGGTCTTTTGACTGATTTTGATATGACGCTCGTTGTCGTCACAACCGACACAGGGCTTCAAGGTTTCGGAGAAGCGAAAGCTGCTGTGGGTTCATCAGGCGTGTGTGCGTCTATTGTGACGTGTGTTGAAAAAGAGCTAAAACCTTTGTTGATTGGTAAAGATGCCCGTCATATTTCTCGAATTTGGGAGCATATTTACAATGGCACACGCGACCATTACGCCTTAGATAGAGGTCGAAAATTCCCCATTTTGGGGCGCAGAGGTTTAACAATTTCTGCTATGAGTGGCATTGATACAGCCCTTTGGGATTTAAAAGGCAAGGCTTTGGGCGTTCCCGTTGTAGAATTGTTAGGTGGTTCGTGTCGGGATAAAATGCAAGCCTACGCCAGTGGTGGTTGGGCAAAAGCGGATAAAATCGGTGAACAACTCTTGGGTTATGTTTCAAAAGGTTTTCAAGGGGTGAAAATGAGGGTAGGGGTGATGGATGAAACGGTGAAAGAAAGCATCAAACGGGTGAAAGCCGCTCGTGAAGCTCTGGGTGACAACATAAAATTGATGACAGATGCTCACGGCACATACAGCGTACCCGAAGCCAAACAATTTTGCCGAGGTGTAGAAGATTGCGATTTATATTGGTTTGAAGAACCCATTAGCCCCGATAATCGTCACGGAACAGCCGAAGTCAGAGCCTCAACGTCTATACCCATTGCCGCAGGAGAAAGTGAATACACCGTTTTTGATGTACGGGATTTGATAGAAGTCAGAGCCTTAGATGTCATTCAGCCCGACTCCGCTATCATCGGTGGTATTACAGAAGCGATGCGTGTGGCGCATTTGGCAAATACCTATCAGCTCGAATTAGCCCCGCATTGTTGGGGTTCAGCATTTTCATTTATGGCAGGGGTGAATGTGGCATTTGCAGCTCCTTCTGCGGTGGTTATTGAATTTTCATTGGGTGGTAATCCGATGATGTATGATTTGGTGAATGAAAAAATAGAAGTCATAAATGGTATGATAGAAGCCCCCAAAGCGGCAGGCTTGGGACTTACCCCCAATTGGGATTTTGTCAATAAATATAAACAAAAAATTTAGCACCCGTAGCTTCGGCTTTAGCCGAACCCGTTTTAACGCCTTTAGGCGTTCAACACCTAAAGGTGTTAAAACCAGTTCGGCTAAAGCCGAAGCTACAAAAAACAAGCAATCATGGCAAGAGCAGTAAAAATTAATCATGTTGCCCTCGTGGTGAGTAACCTTGAAGCGGCTTGTGCTTTTTATGAAAATGAATTGGGGTTGACTCCCCTACCCGCTTTTTTATTCGACTATCCAACCGCTTTTTTTAAGTTCAATGATGAACAACAATTGCACCTCACAGAATGGAATGATACCTATTCTTTCAGAGGGCACGTTTGCGTACAGGTGGACGATATTAACGCTATTTTTTATAGAATGAAAGAATTGGGCGTGATTGACATCCGACCGTGGGGCAAAGTCCGTCAATTACCCGATGGCGCAATTCAGATGTTTGTGCGTGACCCTTCGGGCAATTTGGTAGAACTGTCGTCCGTTCCGGGCAGTTATATTGACCCTACCATTTTTGAAGATGAATTGTATCAAGCGGGTATTTATGTATCGGGTCGGAATGATTTTAGGGGTTATAAATCGGCTGATGCGACTTTGTATCATGGAAAGTAAATCAAACGTAGAGACGTTGCATTGCAACGTCTTGCGGGTAATAAAAATTGACTTGACCCCAAGACGTTGCAGTGCAACGTCTCTACGTCAAATCGTGTAAAATT
The DNA here is from genome assembly GCA_043756725.1 of Saprospiraceae bacterium. Taxonomy (GTDB): domain Bacteria; phylum Bacteroidota; class Bacteroidia; order Chitinophagales; family Saprospiraceae; genus JAAFJT01. The sequence goes on along the minus strand of JAYUQN010001091.1, from coordinate 40,723 downwards.
AATATTTTAACTAAAAATACTGAGGGGGTCTCTACCTAAATGAAAAACGTACTTCTTTTAGAAACCATCGCCAATGAAGCCTTAGAACTACTCAAACAAGCCGAAAATATCCAAATTTTCACCGCATACAGCGAGACACCTGTGGCAAAAATTGTGGCTGAAAATACCATACATGCTGTTATTACCCGAGGAAAGGGGCAGGTAAATAAGGCATTAATGGAGTCTTGCCCACAGTTGCAAGTGGTAGCCCGTTGTGGTGTTGGGCTTGATAATGTGGAGGTAAAAGAAGCAACGGCGCGCAAAATAAAGGTGGTGAATGCCCCCGGTGCAAACGCATCTACTATTGCCGAACACACAATTGCGTTGATGTTGATGTTGCAACGCAATTTATATCAATCCATCAATGAGGTCAAAGCGGGTAATTGGGAAGCGCGCAGCCGTTTTCAAGGCGATGAACTGAATGGTAAAACTTTGGGCATATTGGGTCTGGGTAATATTGGTAAAAAAGTTGCTAAACTTGCAGACGCTTTTGGTATGAAAGTCATTTATTGGAGTAAAAAACAAGTTAAAAACAAATACAAATTTGTATCTTTTGAAACCGTTCTTCGCCAATCCGATATTATTTCCATTCATCTACCATACTCACCAGAAACGCATCTTATGATAGATGAAAAAGCATTTTCACAGATGAAACCCCATGTACTACTCATTAACACCGCACGAGGAACCATTATTGACCAAGATATTTTGTACAAATCCTTAGACAATAAAATAATCGCGGGCTTCGGTGCAGATGTCTTAGCAGAAGAACCGCCTTCTAAAAATGACCCCTTATTGACCCACCCAAAAGCACTCATCACCGCACATGTTGGAAGCCTTACGGCAACCACTTATACCAAAATGTGCGTTTCTACTGTCAATAATGTATTAGCTATTTTATCCAATAATGAGCCACAAGCTGAAAGTGTTTTTAATCGAAATGAGCTTTGAAATCAACAATATGGGAAATACTGAGGGGGAAAGGCTTCACATACACTTATGTATTTTTACGGTAAGAACTTAGCCGTATGACGGACTTCAGTCCGTCAATGTTTAAATCTCATAGAAACACAGTGTGTGCTATTTTTTAAATAAAATTATCACAATTACTGAGATATTGACGGACTGAAGTCCATCATACGGTTTACGGCTAAGTAATTACTTTTTATGAAGATAAGGCACATTCCTTGCATATTGCTAAAATATGCTTAAATTTACACATAATTCTAAAATTATTCATTCCTAAATTATTTGTCATGCAAGCAAAAACAAAATACCTATTCATCGGCTTAGTCATAGTCTTTAACCTCCATGCAACTTATTCTCAAAATGATAAAGCGGCTTCTTTGAACAGTATCTCTTATATAAATCTTACTAAGCTGGATGTATTTTATTCAAATACTGTTATGCAAGACCCTGAGTTTGAGTGCCGTCAAAATGGTCGTCAAACTGACTTTACAAGCAACCCACTTTTTATCAATGGGCAAGTTATGGATGTTAACAAATTTAATATGGATAGTAAAGGTGTTTTGACAGTCGTAAAACAACAAGGAGGAGATGCTGGAGCAATGCCTATTCCTTTTTATGTTTCAATCAGGCGACATGGAAAAGTGATTGAAGATAAAAAGATGTCGTTTTTGAATAAAGAACTCTACAATATTAACTTATCTGAGATATTTCTTTTCAGTATGCACGGTGATGTGCTTATTATTAAACCCGCCCGAGCAGAAGATTGGAAAGCAAAAAGAATTTTGAAATTGTTTGCTAAAGGGTGTTAAAATTACTCCCCTCAGTATTTTCATCAATATGATACTTAGGTTTGGATCAATTCTTAAACACTCGGCTCCCACCCATTTTGATATTCTCTTTTCCAAAATTTCTGCGCTTTTTTGTTATTGAGAATATGCCCATTTGTTGGGTCAATATCTAATGTAGAACCTGAACGCAAGGCAATATTACCCAATTGTGCCAAAAGCGCACTTTGATGACCGCCTACAATTTCAGCATTGAGCGTTGCGCCCTTTTTAATACCCGCAAAATTTTTTTGAATGTGTAAGGCATCTAATGATTGTGATGGATTCATACGGTCTTGGGCATTGACTGTGCGGTTGGCTTTCACTTCTTTTATATACAGGATAGAGGTGAAAATGGATTGATATTGCATATTTTATGATTCTCTTTACATAACAAGTGATAAATTATTGTAGTAATTTTGCATTATAGGGAATAAACAAAATTTTCTATTGTAATATATGTTTTTTCACAACTAAACAATGCAATGATTGAAATGAAAAAATTACTACGCATACCGCTAATCGGTATAAAATCACTCCTTGCCTATGTTTTATGCTTCTATCCATAGGCTTATTCGCCCAACAAGTATCAGGTACTATTAAAGACAATGAAGGCGGACCTATCATCGGTGCATCTGTATTAGTAAAAGGTACAAGTAACGGTACTGTTACCGATGGCAACGGCACTTTTACCCTAAACAATGTCGCTAAAGGCTCAACTTTAGTGGTGTCTTTTGTCGGTTTTAAAACACAGGAAATTAATGCAGATGGGAACATCTCTATCACTTTAGAAGAAGGCGATGCCTTAGATGAAGTTGTCGTGACGGGTGTATTCGACAAACGTACCCGCTTGCAATCGTCGGTAGCGATTACGACACTCAGCAGCCGACAGTTGGAACGCATCGTACCAAATAGCGGTATTGATATGTTGAAAAACATACTGGGTGTGTATGTCAATACTTCTCGTGGCGAGGTAAGTGGTTCGTTAAATACACGCGGTTTGACAGTTGGGGGCGGTTTTTTCTATGTTTCGATGCAAGAAGACGGCTTGCCTATCATGGCAGCACAAGGCAATTCATTAACGAATCCGAACTTTAAGCCCGATGGTTTTTTGCGTGCCGATGCCAATTTAAGCCGTATAGAAGCTGTTAGAGGTGGTACGGCATCCATTTTGGGGGCAAATGCGCCCGGTGGTATTTTCAATTACGTAACAAAAACAGGTGGAGAAACATTTGAAGGGGAAGTACGCACGCGATTTGGATTAGAAGGAAATGGCAAAAATCCCTACTACCGTGCTGATGTGAACTTTGGCGGTCCTTTGAGTAAAGATAAAAGTATTACTTACAATATCGGTGGTTTTTATCGCCATGCCGATGGACCTAAATATCCGGGCTATACGTTGAGTCGGGGTGGGCAATTTAGAGGCAATATTGTAAAAAAATATAAATCGGGTTCGCTCAAGCTATACGCCAAGATACTGAACGACCATACTGCACCGTTTGAATTTACCCCAACGGTTGGTTTCGATAAGCCAAAAACGGCGGGCAGTTTCACTAATAGCAGCTCAACAATGGTCGGAGCAATTACGATGACGGTACCGGGTTCGACTTGGAATCGTACAGGAAATCTTGATTATGACTCTCGTAATGTTGCCCGTTTTACGGATAATTCGATTGGCTTAAACTGGGAACAAAAACTCGGAGATGGTTGGACATTGACCAACAACGGAAAATTTGCCAAAAAGTCAAATACAAATAACTTAACGGCTGTCGTTTTTCCATTCAGAGTGGATCAAGCTACTTTTTATGGTGTTGGTGGGAATATTCCAAGATTTGGCACGTATGAATTTTATAATGTCGCAACAGGCGCAAGTTATGGTAAAGTACAACAACTACCACCTGCGGGGGCTGGTCAGCCTTTACGGTTCATTGCCAATAATTTGACACTGCCTGGCAGTGATGTCATGCAAAATGCCGTGTTATACACGCCGCTTGCCTACAATAAAATCGAAATGGACGAATTTATTGACCAGATAAGTATCAGCAAAAAACTCGACAATATGACTTTCACAGGCGGTGCATTTTTGGCAAAAGTGGGGCTTTTCCAAGAGGGTTCAGGTCCCGCAGGGCATCTTTTTTCAACGATTGAAAGTCAACCCAAGCTCATAGGTATAAAATATACTCATATGATGGGCAAACCGTTTGAATTATCCAATAAAGACGGCATCCTCAATATCGGCGGGGCAGGCGTAACCAATAACAATGCTGATGTAATAACAACGGCTTTCTTTTTAGGGCATAACTGGGATATCAACGATAAACTGACACTCGATTGGGGCATACGCCACGAAAGGTTTGTGATTGATGTCGAGAGCAGAACACCTAAAAGAAATGCCGACCTCGTAGCAGCCGGCGGTGCTGATGGCAATACCACGACACTTTATGATGTAAGAAGTTGGGAGCTAAATGATGCGTTTTTATTTGGTACAGATTTAAAAACAACCTCCTATTCGCTTGGTTTGAACTACAAAATTAACGACAATATGGCTATTTATGCCCGTTATTCAAATGGTAAGAAATCGCCAGATATGAATTTTTTTTTAGATGTTGCCAATCAAACGGCACTCAAAACTTCGCCTGTGGAGGCACAAGACATCAAGATGTTTGAGGCGGCTTTGAAGATTAAAAATGATAAAACGACCTTATTTATAACGCCTTTCTTGAACAATATCGGTAATGTGGCGAACTTCCAAGTTTTTCAGAACGTAGATGCGACTTTCTACGGACCACCACGCGTGTATCAAGAATTTAGAACGCAAGGGGTAGAAATTGAAGCCAATCATAATTTTACCAAAAATTTATCGGTAAGAGCCGTTGGTACTTTGCAAAGTGGAAAAGCACTCAAATACAGTGTTTATTTAGCCAATGCAAACGGTCCTCAAGATGATACGAAAATCACTTACGATGGCAACGACCTTGATAATGTAGCACCTATTATGTTGTCTATTGCACCAACTTACAATACCGAGAAGTTTTATGTTTCGTTGGCATACCAATACATGGGCAAGCGTTGGGCAAATGTTGCCAATGCCTTCAAACTACCCGCTTTTGGTTCGGCTGACCTAAACTTAGGGTATAATATCACGAAAAAACTAAGTGTTAGTGCTTCTATCAACAATGTTTTGAATACTTATGGTGTCATGAGTTGGGCAGCCCCGGGTGGTTTTCCTGCATCGCTTGATACACAAGGCTTTACAAAAGCGGCGTATGATGCCAATCCAAATGCTATTTATTCAACGCTTTCAATCATGCCAAGAGCGTATTTCTTGACAGCGAGCTATAAGTTTTAAGGTAGAGACGTTGCACTGCAACGTCTTTACATCCTACATTTTTGTTAGCAATAGAGGCAGTTTTAGACGGCTGCCTCTATTTGCGCTTTGATAGTGCTTATCTCGACCATTTTACCAACATCGGCAAAATGGTTTGAAACGGAGTTTGCCACATTATTATTTGTTGGATGTCTATCATTTTGTTAGCATCAACAAAATGATAAGTGCCCTTTTTATCATTTTACCGATGTTGGTAAAATGATATGAACCGAAATCACCCCCTCAGTATTTTTAAGCTAAAAACCATTTTGGTGGGTGCAGACGTGCCATAATCAAAAGTTCTCTTAAATTGATATTCGCTTGACGATTAACTTGCAATAATTCAACTGTTGCCCGTCCTATTGGAGAGATACCAACAATTAACAAATTGTCATCACTCCATTGAAAATGGTCTTGCCAAGTATCTTTTCTTGGGTTATAAAGACAGCAAAGTTGGTGGGTAAAGGGGTCAAAATAATGGGTTTTATCCTGTTTCGAGCCATTGCAACCACCACAAGCTCGTGCAAGATTTTTTAAAATAGTTAGTCCACCATTAGCCACAGGGTCAATATGGTCAAAATGAAATGAATGAGAAGAAAATGCTGCGGGATACCAACAGTATTCACAATAATCATTTGATAGGATAATGATTTCTCGTTGAATGGATATAGGAATATAAATATTAGCCATTGGCAATCGGGTTAAGCCCTAAAGTTTGCATGAGTTGAGGTAAGGTAATATTGCGAAGTTGTGCCAGTTCTATCATGTATTTAACGCGTTGGTTGCGTTGTTCTTCGTCTTGTGACACTAAATCCATAAATTCAGAATGTTCAGATTCTGTTAGTGTTTCAGACTCTAATTTATGGTGTAATGAAATATAGCGTTCAATTTTATTTTTAGGCAAAACGGTTTGATTGATTTTAGTCAGCAAAGCACGTTCTCGATAGGTTTTGTTATTCGTTTTTTTGCGCGTAATTAAAGCATTTAGTTCTTGCACAAAATATTCCAACTCGTTAAGCGGCATTTGTGCAACACCATTTAACAGTATTTGAGTATCAATTTCAGATTGTATTTGAATTTTCATCATTTTTTTTATATTTTAATAACAAAAATAAGCGTATTTTTTAGATTTTAAAAATTAAAACACCCCCCTCAGTATTTTCGCTAAAAATGATATAAAAATCACCGATTTACACAAAGACTTGGCTAATGAAAGGCGTATTTTAATCAACTTTTTTGGGCGGGATTTAGCCATTCGCCATCTCAACAGATAGAGCAGTGATGCGCCCGTTGTAATATTAGGCTGTTACAGCATTTTTAACATAAATTTTAAAAAAGTAGTCATGAAAAAATGCTTATTTTTCGGCACAATCGCCATTCTATCCTGTTCTTCCGCTTCTTTTATGAGCAAAAAGAACACCGCCAAAAAACCCAATATTGTCCTCATTATGGCGGACGATATGGGTTTTTCCGATATTGGGTCTTATGGTTCTGAAATCAGTACCCCCAATTTGGACAGATTGGCAAAATAAGGTACACGCCTCAAACAATGCTACAACAACGGTATTTGTGCGCCTTCAAGAGCCAGTTTACTGACGGGTCAATCGCCACACAAAGCGGGTATTGGCTTTTTTAATCGAGATTTAGGACTTCCTGCCTATCAAGGCTATTTGAATAAAGAATCACTCACATTGGGTGAAGTGTTGAAAAATGGTGGATACAATACCTATATGTGCGGAAAATGGCACGTCGGTAACGAACCCGATAAACACCCTTTGAAACGTGGTTTTGATAAGTTTTTTGGCTTTGTTGACGGTGCATTGAGTTTTTGGGATACAAAACCTATTATAAAAGGGGGTCCTACTTCAGCAAAACTGTATGAGGGCGATACCGAATTTACAATTACCAAAAAAGACCATTATTTGACCGATGCCCTCACCGATAGAGCCATTGATTATCTGAAAGAAAGCCCAAAAGACGCTCCTTTCTTTTTATACATGGCGTACAATGCCCCGCATTGGCCCATGCACGCCAAGCCCGAAGATATTGCCAAATACAAAGGCAAATACGATATTGGTTGGGATTCTTTACGCACAATCAGATACCAAAACTTGATAAAATTGGGCTTAGTTGATGCCAATTGGACACCCGTAAAAGATATGTCGCTCCCTGTTTGGAACAAATTGACATTCGATGAAAAACAAATGTGGGTCAAAAAAATGGAAGTCTATGCCGCTATGGTGGATAATCTCGACCAAAACATCGGACGTTTATTGAAACATCTTGAAGAAACGAAACAATTAGACAATACTTTAATCGTCTTTTTATCCGATAATGGGGCAGAAGATTGGGATTTTTCAAAATTGCCTATGGCTATCAACCGCAGCACAGGCGCAGTTGGTACGGCGGGTTCAAACGAATCTTATACAAAAAATTGGGCGCAAGTCTCGAATATGCCTTTGCGGAGTTACAAATCAAGTCCGTATGAAGGCGGTGTTAGTAGTCCGTTTATAGCGCGATACCCCTCAGTATTTCCTGCAAATTCGATACAACAAGGCGGTATTCATTTGGTGGATTTTATGCCTTCTCTGCTTGAAATTGCGGGCGTTGATTATCCAAAAACGTTTAATAACAAAACCCCAAATTCCTTACTCGGGGAAAGTTTTATCCCTAAAATTAAGAAAAATAACTGGGAACGCAAAAGCCCTATTTTCCACGAATGGGCAGGCTTTAAAGCCGTTTGGAGTGGACAATGGAAAGCTGTTTCAAACTATCCCGAAAATAAATGGGAATTGTATAATTTAGCGAATGACCGTACAGAAAGTAAAAATTTAGCAAAAGACCACCCCGAAATGTTGGGGAAATTGGATATTGCCTACAAAAATTGGGCAAAAGCCAATGATGTGGCAGAATGGAATGAAGGATTGGCAGCTAAAACGGGATTCAAAAAGTAAGACCCCCTCAGTAAAAGGCACAATTCGCAAACAATTTTAAATAAAACAAGATGAAAAATTCAATTCTATCCTGTTCCTCATCCGTTTTTTTAATTAATTTCAAAAAAACAGCCAATAAACCCAATAGGTTTATTCCGTATTTTTACCTACTGATTGCTTTTCTGTCATTGGGTTATACAGGAAAATTGTCGGCGCAAAATCAATTCGATAAACAGCAATTGACAGAAGGGACACAACTCATAAAAGCCATGACCGATGCGCTTGGCGGCTTGGATAAATACCGAAAATTGAAAGATGTCACCTATACCTATACCTACCGAGATATTGTAAAAGGGGTGCAAGATGTGTCAACCGAAAAATTTTTATACGAAGGAGATGGATTTTATTGTCATTTCGATAGGGGTATATTGAGTAGAAAGTTAAGGTATGACACCAAAAGAATACAAACAAAATACTTGAAAATGATTAGTTTTGCAACTGAAAAGCCTTGAAAATGGTTGTTTTACTATTTATACAGTCAATTATGGAAAAAAAATTCAATATAACAGGTACTTGTTTTCCTAGCCTACATTATATGGCGGATGTATCAGTAAAAATAAAGGATACATTAAAGTTAATAGAAAATGGTGACTATTTCATCATCAACCGCCCACGTCAATATGGTAAAACAACTACATTGAATACGCTTTCTCAAATCCTTATGCAATCGGGCGAGTATGTGGCACTTTATATCAGTTTTGAAGGCATTGGCGATACTGTTTTCTTAGAAGAGCAAAGTTTAGCTAAAATGTTTGTCAAATTATTAGCGAAGAAATCTGTTTACTATGCCCCTGAATTGACAAATTGGTTGCATGAAGCTGATAACAGAATGGTTAATTTTGAAACACTTTCAGAAGTCATTACTGAATTGTGTCGTCAAACAGATAAAAAAATAGTGGTTTTAATAGATGAAGTAGATAAAAGCACTAATAGCCAATTGTTTATTAGTTTTTTAGCGATGTTGAGAGATAAATATTTAGTGCGTAATATAAGCAAAACATTCCATTCTGTTGTCTTAGCGGGTGTCCACGATGTCAAATCTTTGAAACTGAAAATACGGCATGGCGAAGAAGCAAAACTGAACTCTCCGTGGAATATTGCAACGGATTTTAAGGTGGATATGAACCTTTATCCCAACGAAATAAAACCCATGTTAGAGGAATATGTCCAAAATACAGGCGTAAAAATGTCCACTAAAAAGATTGCAGAACGCCTATTTTATTACACATCGGGCTATCCCTTTTTAGTCAGTAAATTGTGTAAAACAGTTGACGAAGACATTTTACCGAAAAAAAGAGCTAAAAAATGGACAATTGAAGACATTGACGCAGCCGCTTTGGAGTTAATAGGAGAAAGCAACGCCAATTTTGATAGCCTTGTTAAAAACTTAGAAAATAATCCAGAACTGTATGATTTGGTATATAGTGTCGTGATTGATAATCAAAAAGTTCCTTTTAATATACACAATCCAATTGATAATTTGGCTTCACTCTACGGCATTTTAGTTCGAAAAAATGGACATACAGTAGTTCATAATCGCATATATAATGAAGTGATTGTCAATTATATGGTTTCTCGAATGAGGCAAAAACAAAAAATGCTGATTGCTGATTTTGGTGATGGCTATACAAATCCAGACAAGACCATTAACATGGAATTAGTCTTGTTGAAATTTCAAACTTTTATGCGGGAACAATACAGCAAGAAAGACCGCCAATTTATAGAACGGCAGGGCAGACTGGTGTTTTTAGCCTTTTTGAAACCCATTCTCAATGGCGCAGGTTTTGATTTCAAAGAGGTTCAAGTATCCGAAGAACGCCGTTTAGATGTAGTTTTGACTTATTACAACCACAAATATGTGGCAGAACTTAAAGTATGGCGGGGTACAGTTGCTCACGATGAAGGGCTTTTGCAATTAGCCGATTATTTGAGCAGGCAAAATTTAACAGAGGGATATTTGGTTATTTTTGACAATTCCTCTGTCAAATCTTGGAAGTCGGATACAGAGGTCGTAGCAGGTAAAAAGATTTTTATGGTTTGGGTATAACGAGTTTGCTGTGGTCTTTTAAAAAAGAAGCCTTTGTATATCTCTACGGCGTATTGCAGCAGAAAATGCTTTAAAATTTGTAAACTAAGTTTAGATATAAAATGGCAACAAGTATGAAAAATGACTATTTTACTATAAAAATAGGTCATCTAAAGTAAGAGTATTGGATATTAAACCAACGGAATATTGATTTTGAATCAAGCCAAAGGAACTAATAAATACCCAATTGACGTGTTTTTTTGTTTTAGTTATTCTCTGAAATCGCCACATTTTTTGGCGCAATTGTTCTGCGTATTCTTTTGTCAAAGTGAAAGGTTGATTGTAAAATTTGATTTCAAAAAGATTAACCGTATGGTCGTTTCGGTCAAGCACCATGTCAATTTGCACGCCTTCTTCTTGGGGTGTCCCTTTTTGATAAAAAGAAGAAACGCTTGAAAAAATACCAGCAATACTAAGGCTCTTCCTAATTTGGTCGCTGTGTTTCAAACATAAGCCTTCAAAAGCAAAACCAGACCAAGACTTGTAAGCGGATGTTTGGCTCAAATGATGCCATAAATTGCGCCCTTGTTGTCGGTTTTTTTCGATAAATTGAAGGTAAAACAACGAATATTCATCTGAAAGACGATACAGTTTGTCTTTCTGCATTTTGCCGAAAGGATAAATTTCGGAGATAAAGCCCGATTGCATAAGTTCATTGATAAGGGTTGTCAAACCACCGCCGTTGACCAATTTACTGTTCTCTATCAGTTCGTTGCGGGTCATACCTTGCCGTTTTTGAGCAAGCGTCCGAATAACTAAAATGTGGTTGTCCGAGTTGGGAAATAACGAAGGGTAAAGCCGATTAAATTCCTCTATTAATGCACCATTTTCTGAAAAACAAAGGGTGTCAATATTTTGAACAAAGCTTTTTGAACCCTGTATTTTTTTCAAATAATGTGGAATACCGCCAAAAGCCATATAAAGTTGAACAATTTGATAACGGTCATAAAAGATGCCCCGACTTTGCAAATATTGTTCGGTTTCGGACAAAGTAAAAGGGGATAAATGAAGGTGTCGTGTAATGCGATTATGGAGTCCGCCTGTGTCGTTCACCACTTTTTGAATCATCCAAGAAGCCGCCGAACCGCAGATAGTTACGACCAAATTTTGACGAGATGCCCAGCTGTTCCAAAAATAACCAAAGGCTTCTAAAAAGCCCGATTTTTGACCCGAAAGCCACGGTAATTCATCAAAAAACAACACTTTTTTGCTGTCAAAATTACTTTTTTGCAAGTATGTACGCAACAAGCGAAATGCCTCAGACCATGTAGTAGGTGGTTTGATTGGAAAATCGGCTTTTGAAAAATTGCTTAATTGGTCTGCAAAATTCTCTAATTGGGTGTCCAATAAGCCGTTCTGCGTACCAATCAATTCAAAAACGATGTGATTTTTGTAGGCTTCTGTGATTAAAAAAGTTTTTCCAACACGCCGCCGTCCTGTGACCGCAATGAGTTCGGCTTCGTTTGACGACAGGGCTTCTTGCAACGTTTTTAATTCGGATTTACGTCCGATAAGGACTTCTTGCATGGTGTATTTTTTAATTAAAAATAACTATACTTCGCTTAATCGGGCAAAAATACAGAGATTAAGCAAAATATCCAAATTTATACTTCGCTTAATCATGTAAAAAATACAATGTTTAAGCAAAGTATCTGAAATTATACTTCGCTTAATCGTGCGAAAATATAAAATTTAAGATGCGTATAATATTAAAGCATTACTCTATACCCCCTCTCCGAAGGGAGTCCTTTGGACAGTATTTGACATTAAAAGCACTCATTTAAAAGACAGAATACATTGAAATAAAACATTTGAGAGGATTAAGCCCTTTGTTTTTTCTAAAATATGCTATAAGTACAATCAAAATGAGCGAAAAAATCAGAAGAGTCGTAACAGGTCATGCCGAAAACGGAGCAGCCGTTTTTACCAACGATGAAGTATTTGAAACCGTCATCATTCCATCGGGCGATGCGGCGATGCGGACAATTTGGACAACGCTCAACGTTCCCGCCGATTTAAATGACGAAACTGATGGTGCAAAACGCAATGCAGGCACAACCCTAAACGGCGGCTCTGTGATTCGGATAGTAGATATGTTGCCCAATGCGTCTTCACCGATGCACCGTTCCAGTAGTATTGATTATGGTATCATTATCAGTGGAAAAATTGAATTAGAATTGGATAATGGTGTTGTGAACACAATGGGTAAAGGGGATATAATTGTTCAGCGTGGCACAATTCATAAATGGCGTAACCCAAGCAGCAAGAAGATTTGCCGTATCGTATTTGTGCTGACAGAAGCAAAACCATACATTTTCAATGGACAACCCTTAGAGGATTTTATGGGGCATTAAATTGTCGTTTTTTAGAAAAATACTGATTTATCCCGAAGGATTTCGGGAGGGGGTATAAATAGAAATGTCGGCGCACCTTTGAAGCCGTGCCGACATTTATTTAAGCGACCATTGCCTCTTCTTTTTTATCATCAAACTTGTTAAGAAGGTTATTGAACAGTTTATACAAAAAATCTTCTAATTTTTGCATTTGTTCTTCTGTTGGTTCATGGTCATAAATGTTTAATAGCTCGTTTTGAAAAGGTGAAAGTTGGTCGCGTTTTACTTTTAATTTCTTTTTGGGTAGTGAGGTATATTCTTCTGATTCTTGTTTTGGTGTTAAATTGTAGTAATCGGCATTAAAGAGGTAAAAATTAAAGACATTAAATTGCTTCATCTGTTTTTCAGTAGGTTCTTGGACATAAAGAGATAGCAACTCTAATTGCAAAGAAGTCAATCGGGGTTGTTGTATTCGATTATTTTTTTTAAATAAAGCAATTTTATCAAACATCAGTTTTGCTAATGCCATTTTTCTTGCAGGAAATTTAGGACTAACCTTTAAATGTGGGTCAATCGTTATATTTTCGATATTTTCAAAAGAAGATTGTTTTTTCATAATTAGCATAATTTACGAATGATTAAGAAAGCGGAATAATTGATATTTGTTTTAAATGGTAATAATTTTCTTTCATAAACGCCTTTTATATCAAAGGTTTCAGATAATTCAGAAAAATATTTACTGATAGCCATTTGATATAAACGTGTTCTGACGGCATTACTACCTTCTATATAAACATAGGCTTTTGGATGTCGTTGGGTAAAAGTAATAACTGTATTTGCTACTGTTGCCAATACTTTTTCACGGTCTTGATTATTCGTAACAACAAAGTCATCTATTTGACCTGAATTTATGTCTTTATCACCAAAACCTAGATTATAGACATTTTTAAAACCAAAAAGTTTTACTTTTGAGTATTCTACACTTTTTAATATATTGCCCTTCGGTCCTTTACTTATGAAGGTAAAAGTAGTTTGATTTTTGTTCGATTTTGCTTCATATCGTTCTAATCTCATAGGTGTTTGTTTTAGATGATTTGATTTGCAATAACAAAAATAATAGTTTTTAGATAAAAAGTAAGATTTTTTATGAAAAATACTGAGGGGTCAAAAATCAATAATAATTTTAAAGCTCAATTATGAAAAACAAAATTCTATCATTATTAAGCATCACAATGATGCTTTTTGCTTGTAAAAATGAAACAAGCAATACAACAAAAGAGCCGTTCCTTTGGGGTGTTGCAACTGCCGCCTATCAAGTAGAAGGCGCGTACCAAGCTGATGGCAAAGGCGAATCCAAATGGGATTTTTTGACCAATAAAGTACAGATTACCAAATTGGTGGTGGGCGAACAAATGACGGGTAATGTGTCTATCAATATGTATGACCGCACGCAATACCTCAAAGATATTCAATTGATGAAGGAATTGGGGTTAAACACCTACCGTATGTCCTTAGATTGGAGTCGCATTATTCCCGATGGCGTGGGGGCTGTCAATGAAAAAGCCTTAGCGCATTATGACCAATTAATTGATGATTTACAAGCCGCAGGCATTGAGCCTTTTGTCACGCTTTATCACTTCGATTATCCCGCAGTTTTGTTGAAAAAAGGCGGCTGGGGCAACCCCGACATGGAAAATTGGTGGCTCAATTATGCCACAATTTGCTTAACACGATATGGTCATAAAGTGAAAAAATTTATCACTTTTAACGAGCCGTATATTGAGTTTTTTTTAGTTGAAAATATGCTCAATGCGCCTAAAGAGGCCCCCCTCTCCAAAGGAGTCCCTTCGGACAGTAAAGAATATTACATGAGCCAAATGCAAAAAGCGCACCGCCAAATGGTCACAAATGCTAAAATAACGAAAATTTACCACGATTTAAAGCTAAAAGGTGAAATTGGTATTGTTCTCAATCTGAACCCTGCCGCACCGTGGAACGCTAACAAACCTACCGATGTAGAAGCCGCAAAATTTCAAGATATTTTAATAAATGACCTATTTTTAGACCCGCTTTACAAAGGCAGTTACCCTAAAATGGCGTTGGATTCATTCGCAAAATACAATCCGACATTTAAGCCAAGTGCGGAAGATATGGCTTTTATTGCTTTGCAAAAACCCGATTTTTTAGGCGTTAATTTTTATGCGCCTGCCATTGTAAAAGGCGAAGATACGCCCATGTCTTTAAAATGGTTGGACAACAATCCCGATTCTGTGAAGTCGCATGTAGGTCCCGTCATGCCTGAATATTTGTATAAAATATTGATGCGGTTGAAAACAGAATACGGCAATCCAAAGGTGTATATCACTGAAAATGGCACTGGTTTTAAACACGAAGATGTTGTCGTGAACGGCAAAGTGAACGACCCGATGCGGGCAGATTACATAAAACGCCACATCGAAGCCACCCTAAAAGCTAAAAAAGAAGGCGCAAATGTGAACGGCTACATGGTGTGGAGTGGTTGGGATAATTTTGAATGGGTGTCGGGTTATACCAAGCGTTTGGGCTTGATTTATGTTGATTTTAAAACGCAAGAACGCACGCCCAAACAAAGTTTTTATGACTATCAAAAAATTATTCAATCAAACAAAGGACTTTGACTTTTGAGGTTATTTTTAAATTAAAACGCTCTATTTATGAAAAAAACAGCACTTGCCCTGTTTCTCCTGCTCGCCTTTTTAGGCTCTGTACACGCTCAGATTTCTATCGAAAATTTGAGGGTTGACTATCAAGCAAAACCTTTGGGTATTGATATTACAAACCCGCATTTTAGTTGGGAAATGAAGGCGTTAGGCACTAAAAGAGGCTATGCACAAAAAGCCTATCAAATCGTAGTGAGCGACCCGAGCAATCAAGTTGTTTGGGATTCTAAAAAAGTCAATGCTGATATAGCACACGGCATCGAATATGCAGGAACGTCTTTAAAAGCCACAACACGTTACGTTTGGAAAGTGACAGTTTGGGACAATTTTAATAAAGAAACAAGCAATAATTCATGGTTTGAAACAGGTTTGATGAATCCAAATCCCGATTTATCCGCTTGGTCGGGTGCAAAATGGATTGGTGGGGGCGATGATGATTTGGTCTTGTATGCCCATTATTTATCCGTTTTTAAATGCCAATTTGGTATTCAATTGGATAAAACAACGAATTCTACTAAAGCCGCTTTTGTTTTTGGCGCAAATGACCCCCGTTTGATGGATAAAAATTTGAATTTGATGGGCGTTGAAAATGCGCTCAATCAAAGTTATGTTTCTTTGGAATTAGACATATCAAAAGTGAGTGATGCGGGGGATGGCTTGGCGCAATTCCATATTTATCGCGTCGGTTATGATAAAAAAGACAAGGTAGATTTACCTTTGAAAAGCATCAATATTTCTCAAAAAATCATCAATAATGCCAATAAATACGACAAACACACGGTTTTTGTCGCCTGTAATTTTGGTATTTTTGAATTTTTTATCGACAATACTGAGGGGGGTAATAAAATAGAAGATGCCTCCATGAAGCCTGCTTCTCGTTTTGCACAATCAGGTTTGAACCTCAATCCCGTTGGTGCGGGCAACAATTTTATCAGTTTTCCGATGTTGTCGGAGATTGGTTTTCATGTTGCAGACAATCAAACAGCTTATTTTTCAGATGTTTTAATTAAAAATTTCCGCTTTCCGTCCAATACGCTTTTTTCTGAAAAGCGCCATACTGAGGGGTCTAACAGCATTTTTAAATCGAATAATTTGAGGGTTAAAAATGGTGTTTATACAATTAATGGTGGCGGATTAATAACTGCAAATCCAAGTAAAAATGCCGCGCCGATGTTGCGAACCACTTTTACAACACAATCAAAACCGATTAAATCGGCTCGATTGTACGCCACAGCACGGGGTATTTATGAAATGTATTTAAACGGCAATCGGGTAAGCAACGACTATTTCAACCCAGGGTTGACGCAGTACAATAAAAATCACATGTATCAAACTTACGATTTAACAAATGCGCTAAAACAGGGTGGGAAGAACGCTTTGGGCGCGTGGTTGAGTGAAGGTTGGTGGAGTGGAAATATTACTTACAGTGGTGAAAGTTGGAATTATTTTGGCGATAGGCAATCGCTTTTGAGCAAATTAGTTATCACGTATGGGGATGGTTCTGAGCAAATAATTACCTCAAATCCCAACGATTGGAAGCTCTATACTGAGGGGGCTATCCGTTGTGGCAGCTACTTTCAAGGTGAAGTGTATGATGCCACAAAAGAAGAAGCTGTAAAAGGTTGGACAACCCCAGATTATGATGCAAGTGCTTGGAAATCAACGGTTGAAGTCCCATTAGACGGTACTGCTTTTAAGGGAGATTATTCAGATGAGTCGGGTAAGAAATCGGGTTTGGATTATAAAGATTTGAAAATAATTGGGCAAATGGGCGATAATGCGACCATTGTAAAAACCTTGACAGCCCAACAAGTAGAGGAAGTGCGACCTGCTGTTTTTGTTTATGATATGGGGCAAAACATGGTGGGTGTACCCCAAATTTTTATCAAAAATGGTAAAAAAGGACAAGTCTTAACCATGCGTTTTGCCGAAGTGAAATACCCCAATTTGCCCGATTACAAAGGCAACGAAGGGATGGTGATGATGGAAAATATCCGTGCGGCACTCTCCCAAGATGTATATATACTGAGGGGGGGTGACGAGACGATACAACCGCGTTTTACTTTTCATGGCTACCGCTATATGGAAGTGACAGGAATGGGGAAAGCCTTGCCTGTAAGCGATGTAAAAGGCTTGGTTATCAGTTCTGTTGCTGAATTATCGTCGAGTTATGAAACGTCTAATCCATTGGTGAATAAATTGTGGCAGAATATCACATGGTCTTTGCGCAGCAATTTTTTATCAATCCCCACCGATTGCCCTGCCCGCAATGAACGCATGGGTTGGAGTGGCGATATTTCGGTTTTTTCACGTAGTGCAACCTACCTGACCGATGCCGATTTATTTTTAAGAAGACACCTTTTAGGTATGCGCGATGTGCAGTTTGACAACGGGCGTTTTACCGATGTTGCACCAATGGGCGGTGGTTTTGGTGGCACACTTTGGGGCAGTGCGGGTATCGTAGTGGCTTGGGAAACGTACCAACAATACGGTGATTTGCAACTTTTAAAAGAGCATTACGACGCCATGAAACGCTATATTTCATTTTTAGAAACAAAAATTGATAAAAATACAGGCATTTTAAACGAAGGACCTTTGGGCGATTGGTTGAGTCCAGAAGGCAATAAAAATGACAATACCTTGTTTTGGATGTCTTATTTTGCCTACGATTTGGATATTATGAGTAAAATGGCAACTGCAATTGGTAAAAACGATGATGCAACGGTTTTTAAAAATAGAAGTGCCGACATCAAAAAGGCATTTAATGCGGTTTATATAGACAAAACCACGCATAAAACGGTAAAATCGGGTGTAAAAACAGGTTTTATGGGCGCACCAAACGAAGCCGATAAAAGAGGCGATTCTGAAAAAGGTAAACCAATGGACACACAAGCCTCCTACGCGATTCCTTTAGCTTTGGGACTATTTGACGCAGAAAACAAGCCTTTTGCAATCAAATATTTGAACGAAGCGATTCAACGTAAAAATAAAGACGATGGGGGCGTAGAGCGTCCCGAATATTCATTAATGACAGGTTTTATCGGCACAGCGTCCATTATGGAAGCCCTTTCTGATAACGGCAATTCGGCTTATGCTTATCGTTTATTGCAACAGCAAAGCTATCCTTCTTGGTTGTATTCGGTGGTGAATGGCGCAACATCAATCTGGGAACGCCTCAATTCTTACACTGTTGACAATGGTTTTGGCGGCAATAACAGCATGAATTCGTTTAATCACTATTCTTTTGGGGCAGTGGCAGCATGGATGAACAATTATTCATTGGGGATTCAACGCAGTCCAGAAAAAGTCGCTTTTAAAGAAATTATCTTAAAACCCACACCCGACCCCGATAAAAAAATGACATTTGCCAAAGGTTATTACCAATCGGTTTATGGAAAAATTAACAGCGAATGGAAAATTACTGAGGGGGGTAAATGGACATATAAAACGACTGTTCCGCCGAACACAACGGCGACACTTTATTTGCCTGTAAAATCGGTGAATCAAATCAAAGAAAGTGGTAAGAATATCGCTAAATCCAAAGGTATTAAGGTCATGAAATACGAGAACGGTATGGTTCAATTGCAATTGGTTTCGGGCGATTATGCTTTTGACATTCGGGAATAAGCTATAAAAATACCCCTCAGTATCAAAACAATTACGCAACCAATTTTAAATGAAAAAGAATGAAAAAAGGACTTTTTACCTACGAAAATGGCACTGTGCTACTGATGGCACTCACCTTCGGCTGTCTGTTTTTTGACCGTTTGGCACTCAATTTTTTGATGCCATATGTCGCCAAAGACCTCCAACTCGACAATACACAAATCGGGCTTTTGGCGGGTGGACTGTCTTTAGCTTGGGCATTTTCGAGTTTTTTCACGACGGCTTGGGCAGAAACCAATAATAAGAAAAAAATGGTTTTTGTTTTGGCGGTTTTTATATTTTCGATTTGTTCTTTTAGTTCAGGTTTTGCGGTGTCATTTGCGACCTTGTTAGCATCTCGGCTTCTGATGGGTTTTGCCGAAGGACCTGTTATTCCATTGGCGCAAAATTTTGTTGAGCGCGAATCTTCACCACATCGGTTGGGCGTCAATTCGGGAATGTTACAAGCCTTTGGGTCTGCACTATTTGGGTCAATTTTAGCTCCCGTTTTGTTGGTTCAAATTGCTGAAAATATGGGTTGGCGCAATGCTTTTTTTGTGGCGGGGGCACCTGGCTTGCTCATGGGTTTGTTGGCGTGGCTATATATCAAGCCTTCAACGGCTGAAAGCAAGGGCGAACAAACCGATTCTACCCTCAATATTGCCGAATTATTGCAGTATAACAACCTAAAATGGGGTATTCCTACGGCTTGCTGCATATTCGGTTGGTGGTTTGCGACCTTACCTTTTATCTCAAAATACTTCGTAGAAACACAAGGCATGACGGCCGACCTTATGGGTAAAACAATGGGTTTACTCGGTGTTTCAGGGCTTTTATCTTCTATTATTGTCCCCGCTTTATCGGATAAAATAGGGCGCAAACCCGTGTTATTGGGTGCTATTGCTGTGGGTATTTTTTACCCTTATGCCGTCTATTTTTTAAACGGCTCGGCACTTCAATTACCCGCCATGTTTTTAACTTATTTCACAATGGGCACAATTCCAATTATAGCCGCCGTCATACCTTCGGAAGCTGTCCCTGTTCAACTCAAAGCCAAAGCGATTGGTTTGATTACGGGCGTTGCTGAAATTGTGGGTGGTGTGTTAGTGCCAGCTTTAGCGGGTGTTTTATCTGATACAATTGACCCTTCGGCGTTTCTGTGGATGTCTTCAAGTTTGGCTGTTTTAGCGTTGTTTTTTGCGACAAAATTGAAATGATACCCCCTCAGTATTTTTTAACAAAAAAAGATATTTAAAATGATGAAAAACAAAATTCTCCCTTTCTTAACGCTCGCAATTCTCCTTTTTGCGTGCAAAAACACGCCGACGAATAACGTCAAAGAGCCGTTTCTTTGGGGCGTTGCCACTTGTGCCTATCAAGTCGAAGGCGGCTACCAAATGGACGGACCAAGCAAAGTTTTTATGAATATCAAAAGATAATAAAAGCCAATAAAAATCAATAAATTGTTATTTGTATGACCAGTAACGATTAACCAATTACTAACATGAAAAAAGGATAAAATTATCTTCGTTGTAATTTTTTTTAAAACCTATTTTTAAAAATGAAACTTTACATAATTTAAATTATGATGTTGGAAAACCCGCAAATTGACGGATCGTATTATTGGGTGATGGATTTAAACGGCAGCGTGTGGGAACGCTGTATCACGGTGGGTAATGAAAAAGGTAGAAGTTTTCTTGGCACACATGGCGATGGGCGTTTAAGCGGCTATTATGGCAACGCAACCAATGTAGATTGGGCAAATGGTTACGATGGCAAAGGCGGTATCAGTTATCGGGGCGGTGGCACTTATAATGTCGGTATGGTTGGTACGCCACAAAGCCCTGTGGGGCATCGCAATTTTGGGGCTTGGGGCGAGGGACCAAGAGATATTACCTATGGATTTCGGGCAGTTCGGACAAAAAATTGATGCTATTAAAGAAAAATACTGAAGGATATCGTTTTTAAATCTAAAAAACAATGGATAAAAATTTGTACTTAGAAACATCTCGCTGCTTACTTGTGCCATTTGAAGAAACAGACACAGCCTTATTTCACGCCCTAATGAACCGCACGCAGATTCGCAAAAAGTGGCGTTGCGTCTGGGTATGCGTTTTGTTGAAAAAAGGATTGAAAATGATAAGCCCACTTTGTTTTATCGGATTGACATTCCTAAGTAAAAAATACGACTATATGACACCTACACAACAGATTTTTATCATCATAAGCATTGTTGGTGCTGTGCAATGCTTGTTTCTTGCTTTTTACTTGTGGTCGAGTAAAGAAAATCGGCACAAAGCCATGTATTTTCTGATAGCTCTTTTAGTTATTTATGCTTTGCGTATGACTAAATGGGTGTCTTTTTATATGCCTTAGGAACGATGTAATAGTAAAGTATCAAATTTTCACCGCAAAATCCCGTTGAAATTTGATACTTTATTATTTCATCATTCCTTACGCAGTCCTAAATTATTATCAACACGTATGCCTTCAGTTTGTTGGGTACAAAAGCCATTTTGAACGCCCTCAGTGAAAACGGTTATGCAGACCTTGCCTACAAAATAGCCGCCCAAGAAACCTTCCCATCATGGGGTTGGTGGATTGGCTCATGGCGCCACAACGTTGTATGAAAATTGGCCCATTGATGCCAAATCCGACATACAGCTACTTTGCGGTTACAGCTTAAAACAGGTCAAAGTATCTTTCAAAATCAAAAGTTGGTTTCTGTTACTACTGACAATTTGTATCGTTTGTCTTTGGTTTCAGGGAAATATACTTTTGAAATTAAATAGGCAAAAAAGAGAGGTGGATAAAATAATGTTTTAGATATTTTTGAAATTAAGTAGTTTTAATACTATATTTATGGGGAAATTACGAATTTTATATTTTAATTATAAATTAGAAATAAAATGAATAAACTCTCATCCGACACTTATTAGACCTTTTCTATCTAAAATCAATTATTTTAATTCATCTCTAAATTTTGCATGTATGAAAAACAAGATATTACACATTCAGAAAACAACACTTGTTGTTCTATTCGTCTTCTTAATGCCACTTTTAGCCTTTAGCCAGAAAAAAATTAGCGGGCAAATCAATGATAGTAATACCAAAGAGCCGTTAGTCGGCGTGAGTGTGCTTATAAAAGGCACACAAACGGGTGCTATTACGGATGCCGATGGAAAGTACGAACTTAATGTGAGTAGCCTGCCTACAACGCTTGTTGTTACTTATGTGGGTTATGGAAAACAAGAAATAATGGTCAATTCTGAGACGATGGACGTGCGCATGGAAGAAGAAAGCACCATGGTGTCCGATGTCGTTGTGTCTGCTTCAAGGGTAGAAGAACGGATTTTAGAATCGCCCGTAACGGTTGAAAAATTAGACCCCATTGCCATAAAACAATCGGCTTCACCCGATTATTATGACGACCTTGCCAATCTCAAAGGCGTACAAACCCAGAAAGGTTCGCTCACCTTTACTTCGGTGAATACACGCGGCTTTGCGGCTGCGGCGAATAATCGGTTTGTACAGTTGATAGATGGTATGGATAACGCAGCTCCTTTGCTTCAATTTCCGATGGGTAATATTATTGGCGTAGGGGAATTAGATATTCACAGCGTTGAATTGGTGCCGGGTGCAGCTTCTGCTTTATATGGACCCAATGCCTATAATGGGATTATTTTGATGACCAGTAAAAATCCTTTTACTTATCAAGGATTTAGTGTGCAGACCAAAGCAGGGTTTAATACCTCTAAAGCAGGCAGTTCCAACCCGCTTTATCAAGTCACAGCACGGTATGCGAAATCATTTGGTAAGTTTGCCTTCAAAGCCAATGTTGCCATGTTAGATGCAACCGATTGGAGCGCAAATGATTATACAACAGGACGCAAAAGTGCTACCGCAGGTATCGCTTCCACACAAGGCGCACCTAACTTTGATGGCTTGAATACTTATGGCGACGAACAAGCGATTATAGTACCCATGGCAGCCTTAGCAGGACCCCTTTCAAAAGCCTTAGCACCTGCCTTTGCGCCTTCATTGGGTAAGACGGTTCCAGAAACCGAAGCCATATTGGCGCAAACAATTCCCAAATTACCTACGCTTGATTTGCGCCGCACAGGTATTAAAGAACAAGATTTGTTGGAAACACAAAAAGCGAAAAGTGTTAAATTTGATGCCTCTTTGCATTATAAAATTACTGACAAATTACAAGCCTCTTATGGTTACAGATATGGCAATGGCGCAAGCGTTTATCAAGGTGCAGAGCGTTATGCCTTGCGGGATTTTCAATCTCAATACCATAAATTAGAATTAAGTAGCCCTAATTTTTGGTTGCGGGCGTATCACAATAAAACGGGTGATGGTGATTCCTACAACCTCAGTGCTTTAGGCGCATTTGTCAATGAGCGCTTCAAAGGCTCTTCTGCGGCTTGGGTTCCTACGTATGCTGGTACGTATGCGGGTGCGCTTTTACCGCTTTATTTGCAAGGTAAAACGGCGGATGCAACCCAAATAGCAGGCGCAAATGCAGCAGGTCGTGGCGCCGCAGATAAAGGCATTCCCGCTGTCGGTACTTCGGAATTTAAAACCGTTGTGGATGCCGTCCGCAAAGATTTGTTCCAACGCACTCCGCCGGGCGCAGGTTTTGTGGATCAATCAAAAATGTCGCATGCAGAAGCAGGTTTTAATTTTAGAGATGTCATTTCTTCTGATGTATTGGATTTACTCGTAGGGGCTAACTATCGCTTATACGATTTGTTTTCAGAAGGAACCATTTTCAACGAAGACCCTGATAAAACAGGTACTTTTCAGCGCATAAAAGTGGATGAATATGGTGCTTTTGCCCAAGTATCCAAGAAGCTTTTGGGTGAAAAAATAAAACTTTCTGCCTCTCTGCGATATGATAAAGCCCAAAACTTTGAAGGACAGATTTCTCCACGCGTTTCATTTGTTTATACTTCGGGGGCACAACGCCAACATAATATCAGAGGTTCGTTTCAAACAGGCTTCCGCAATCCAAGCAATCAAGACCAATATATCTTTTTCCCCGCAGGGGCAGGTATATTGTTGGGCGGCACAAAAACCAATGCCGCGCGATATGGTATTCATGGTGTTGGGAATGCTTATACAGACATCTCTTATCAACAGTTTATAGGGAGTGTTTTGAAAGGTGCGCCTAATCCAACGCTGTTGAAAACCATAGACATTCCTTATGTGAAACCTGAAAAACTCAAAGCGTTTGAATTGGGCTATAAAGGCATTATTGGTAAAAAATTATTCCTTGACATGAATGTTTATCATAATATTTATACAGATTTTATTAGGGGGCAAACTGTTAGAGCTAAAAAAGGAACGACTATCGGCGGTATAACACGAGCAGGTATTGAAGATATGTTAGCAGGAAGAGCAACTTCTGCAACTGCTTATCGCCCTGTTTTTAACGCCTCAGAAGATGTCACATCCACAGGTTTTGGCTTGGGTATGAACTATCGGCTAAATAAAGGATTTGCCTTATACGGCAATTATACATATTCTGGCTATAGTGTTAAAACGACAGACCCAGACTTTACATCAGGTTTCAATACCCCAGAACATGCGGGTGTCATTGGTATAGCTAATCGCAAACTATTCAAAAATTTTGGTTTCGATATCAATTATCGCAAACAAAGTGCTTTTATTTGGGAAAATAGTTTTGCTTTTGGTAACATTCCCGCTTATGGCGTTGTGAACGCACAAGTGAATTATGAAATGACGAAAATCAATACCAGTATCAAATTGGGTGCTACCAATTTAGGCGGTAAAGATTATCGCACCATGACAGGTGGTCCTTTTATTGGGCAGCAATATTATATTTCACTCACTTATGATGGTGTTACAGAAAATAAAAAATAAGTGAAAAATTAGATGTGTCTTTACCCCCTCAGTAATTTCACGGCACAATGGCTCACAGAGGATACAGAGGTTTCACAGAGAAATATTATAATATTGCTTTTTTCTCTGTGAAACCTCTGTGTGCCTCTGTGAGAGAAAAAATTTAATTAGAATTAATTCATTTAGACCAATATTACTGGAAACCCCATTGGGAAGAAACCAATAAATCAGAATGGGCAAAAATAGTCCAAAATTTGGCAAATAAACCGAATGCCTAAAACACAATAAGACTATCATCATTTTTAAAACCGATATTCACGCAGACACATTTTTAAATAATATCAAGAGTCCTACTTAACTACACAAAAGAGTCCATTGAAAATGAAAAAACCTACACACCTCTTAATTTACCTTATTGTAATTTTTTCGGCTTGTAAGCAAGTGAAAAAAGTACCTTCTTCAACGACTACACAAGTAGCCATCAACAATATTTTAGACAGTTTGATTCTACAAAAGTGGTATCCTCGAGTGGTTGATACCGTTTTTGGTGGCTATTTCAGCAATTTTGATTATCAATGGACAAAAAAGGAACGTCAAGAAAAAATGATTGTCACACAGTCAAGGCACGTTTGGACAGCTTCCAAAGCAGCAGAATTTTATCCACAGAATACCCTTTACCCCTCAATAGCAGCCCATGGATTTCTATTTTTAAAAGAAAAAATGTGGGATGCTAAGGAGGGTGGTTTTTACAATTTAGTTACTCAAGACGGACAACCTATTCTACAAGATAATCGCCTTATCAAACAAGCCTACGGCAATGCTTTTGCCATTTATGCCTTAGCCGCTTATCACAAACTTAGTGGTGATACGAGTGCTTTAAATTTGGCAAAACAAGGATTTTATTGGCTCGAAAAGCACAGCCACGACCCGAAACATGGCGGATATTTTCAATTTTTAGAAAAAAATGGCTCGCCTTTGAGCAGTGGTTTGGGTAACACGCCGCCTAAAGATCAAAATAGTTCGATTCACTTAATGGAAGCTTTTTCAGAATTGTATGGTGTTTGGAAAGACGATTTGGTTAAAAAACGCTTAGAAGAAATGCTGGTCTTGATTCGAGATACTATGACCGATAATAGAGGTTTTTTGAATTTATTTTTTGAAGCCGATTGGACGCACCGTTCTTATCGCGATTCTACTGACGAGGTCAGGAAAAAGAACCATCATTTAGACCATGTTTCCTTTGGGCATGATATTGAAACAGCATGGTTGTTGATGGATGCTGCAACTGTTTTGGGACATCCAAAAGAGGGAAAAACACTTGAAATAGCCAAAAAAATGGTAGATCATGGGCTGAAATATGGTTTTGATAACGCAATAGGGGGGGTATATGACGGTGGTTATTATTTTATCCGAAGGGATTCCTTTGGAAATAATCAACCAAAACTCACCATTGTTAAAGACGGCAAAAACTGGTGGGCGCAAGTTGAAACCATGAATACGCTTTTATATATGGCGAAATTATTTCCAAAAGACGAGATGGATTATTATGGAAAATTTCTAAAACAATGGGAATATATTCAAAAATACCTAATTGACCCTGAAAATGGAGAAATGTATGCAGGTGGACTGGATAAAGAACCGCATCAAAAAACAGGGGATAAAAGCCATATTTGGAAGGGGGCATATCATGGCAGTCGGTCTTTGATGAATTGTAGCCAAATGTTGAAACAATGAAAAATATTGAGGAGATATAACAAAACCATAAGCTGCTAAGGAACGTGAAAATAATAAAGTATCATTTTTAAAATTGTAAATTATTGATTTTTCCCAAAGGGATTCATATAGAACAACGCTTTATTAATTCATCATTCATCATTTATAATTCATCATTTCCTAAAGGGCGTTTAATGCTTAATTTTGTTGCGTAAAACACCTAATAAATGAATAAAATAAACAGAGTCATTTTAATTGTATTGGATAGTGTCGGCATCGGCGAATTGCCCGATGCCCATTTATACGGTGATAAAGACAGCAATACTTTAGGCAATATCGCAAAATATTACCCCAAATTGACATTGCCTAATCTAACAGCAATGGGTCTTGGCAATATTGACTTAAATAATACATTACCGAAAACCCAAAAACCAACGGCTGCTTTTGGCAAAGCTAAAGAACAATCGTCAGGTAAAGACACAACAACAGGGCATTGGGAAATCAGTGGCGTTGTTTTAGAAAAACCTTTTCCGACTTTTATAGACGGTTTTCCAAAAGAATTTATCGAGCGTTTTGAAAATGCCATTGGCATTAAAACTATTGGCAATTATGCTGCATCGGGCACAGTTATTATCAATGATTTAGGCGATGAACATGTCAAAACAGGCTTCCCAATTATTTATACGTCGGCAGACAGCGTTTTTCAAATTGCCATGCACGAAGCAGTTTTCCCTATTGAAAAACAATATGAAATATGTCAAATTGCTCGCAATTTACTGAGGGGGGAGTATGAAGTCGGGCGCGTAATAGCCCGACCTTTTGAAGGCACTTCGGGCAATTATACAAGAACGAGTCGGCGAAAAGATTTTTCACTGCTGCCACCTGAAACGGTTTTAGACGCTATCCAAAAAAACCATAAGGAAGTATATGCCGTAGGTAAAATAGTAGATATTTTCGCAGGAAAAGGCATCACACGTTATGTGAAAACGGCAGATAATACTGAGGGGGTCAAGGCGACAATAGCAGCTATAAAACAACCGAGTCGAGGGCTTATTTTTACAAATCTCGTAGATTTTGATATGCTTTACGGGCATCGGCGCGATATTGAAGGCTATGCAAAAGCTTTAATGACTTTTGATAAATATTTGCCCAAATTGATAAAACAACTGAAAGCAGATGATTTGTTAATTATCACTGCCGACCACGGGAACGACCCTTCTTTCACAGGCAATGACCATACACGAGAATACATTCCAATATTAAATTATGGCTCAAATATTAAAGCAGGACATAATATTGGTATCAGAAATTCCTTTGCGGATATAGCAGCAACGATAGCCGAAGCCTTAGATATTACGTATGAAACGCAAGGTAAAAGCTATTTTTCAGAGATTTATAAGCGTGTGTAGTTTTTAGTATTTTAGAGAAAATTTGTAAACCTTAACTCAAATATAATGAGCCAGTTTTTAGCAGCCTCAGAATTAGTATTAAACCCAAATGGTAGCGTCTATCATTGTAATTTACTACCTGAAAACCTTGCAGATACTATCTTTTTAGTAGGTGACCCTAACCGTGTGCCAATGGTTTCCAGTTTCTTTGATACTATTGATTTTCAAACCCAAAAAAGAGAAATCGTCACGCATACGGGTATGAAAAATGGCAAACGCGTTTCTGTTATTTCAACAGGTATGGGAACAGATAATATTGATATTGTTTTAAGCGAATTAGATGCCGTTGTCAATATTGATTTGGTGAAAAAAGAAATAAAAAAGGAGCATAAACAATTGACTTTTATTAGATTAGGCACATCTGGCTCGCTTCAAGAAGATATTCCCGTAGATAGTTTTTTAGCCAGTACTCATGGATTGGGCTTCGATGGATTGGTACATTATTATGAAAATGGGAATCATTTTTCAAATAATCCTTTCATTAAAAATTTCATTAAAGAAGTGGCTTGGGATAAAAACCTACCCCTACCCTATTTGGTAGAAGGCGATGCCGAATTAATTGAAAAAGCGAAAGCATTGGGTTTTTATACAGGCATAACGGCAACCGCCACAGGTTTTTATGGACCACAAGGCAGAGTTTTGAGATTGGGCGTAAGTGATAAAATGCTCAATGAAAAGTTGTCAAAATTTAGGTTTAAGAATAGGCGTATTACCAATTTTGAAATGGAAACTTCGGCTATTTATGGCTTATCAAAACTCATGGGGCATCGTGCTTTAACCGTTAACTGTATTATTGCGAATCGTTTTACAGGACAGTATAGCAAAGATTATCAAATTGCAGTACATCAGATGATAGACAAAGTGATTGAAGCGTTTGTATAAACTTCTTTGTAACTTTGAAAATAAATAGAGTATAAATGGCAAATATCAAAAATAAAGAAATAATTTCTTCAAACGGGATACCCGTGGAAAACCATTCTCACGCTATTCAACGCAACGAAGGTATCCCTTTCAACACCACCTTTTTTGACCATATCAATATCAATAAAAGTGCAGTAGAACGCCGTGCTGCTACCCTACCCGCTCGTAGAACAGTCAAAAAAGAATGGCAAGCCGCTTGGCTATTGAAAGCCATAAGTTGTATTGACTTAACGACCTTAGCGGGTGATGATACAAGAGGAAATGTCATTAGGCTTTGTGCTAAAGCAAAATCGCCTGTGCGTTTGGATTTATTGGAAGCGATGGAAATGGCAGATGCCAATATTCAAGTCGGGGCAGTTTGTGTCTATCACAATTTAATTCCTTTTGCAAAAGAAGGTTTAGAAGGGAGCAATATACCCATTGCTGCTGTTTCAACAGGTTTTCCCGCAGGTAAAATTTCATTGGATGATAAAATCACAGAGATTAAAAGGTCGGTAGCAGCAGGGGCAAGGGAAATTGATATTGTTATCAGTCGTGATTTGGTACTTGAATCCAAATGGCAAGAACTGTACGACGAAGTCGCTTTATGCCGAAAGGCTTGTGGTGATGCCCATATCAAAACCATATTAGCCACAGGTGAAATTCCGACTTATACGAAAGTTGCTAAAGCCAGTTGGGTCAGTATGATGGCGGGTTCTGATTTCATCAAAACCAGTACAGGCAAAGAATCTGTCAATGCCACCCTACCCGTTAGTTTGGTGATGCTTCGTGCTATTCGGGCATATTATGAATTGACAGGTTTTAAAGTCGGTTTCAAACCTGCAGGCGGTATTCAGAAAGCCAAACAAGCCCTCGATTGGCTGATTTTAATAAAAGAAGAATTGGGTGATGAATGGCTGAATCCTGAATTGTTTAGGTTTGGGGCGAGTAGTTTATTGGGTGATATTGAAAGACAATTGGAGCATTATGTTACGGGTCGTTATTCGGCAGGGTATCGGCATCCGATGGCGTAATTTCGCACCCCTCAGTATTTTTATAAAAAATTGACAGTCAATCAGTTATATAAATGAAAATAAAAGAAATATACAAAAGTATGGCGTATGGTCCAGCTCCCGAAAGTGCAAGCCAAGCCAATGAATTTTTGGACGCACACAAAAGGCAATTTGATTTGTTCATCAATGGCGAATGGCGCGCCCCAAGTTCGGGTGTTTATTTTGACAGCATCAATCCCGCCAATAAACAAGCATTAGCGAAAGTGGCGATGGCGAATGAAGAAGATGTCAATGCGGGTGTAGAAGCTGCCAATAAAGCACTGCCTAATTGGGTGGCTCTCGGGGGGCATCAAAGAGCGCGCTATTTATACGCTTTGGCACGTCAAATCCAAAAACATTCTCGGCTGTTTGCCGTCTTGGAATCTATGGACAACGGCAAACCCATTCGGGAAACACGCGATATTGATATTCCTTTGGTGGCAAGGCATTTTTACCACCATGCAGGTTGGGCGCAATTGATGGCTACTGAATTAAAAGAGTATAAAGAAATTGGCGTAATTGGTCAAATCATTCCGTGGAATTTTCCTTTGTTGATGTTGTCTTGGAAAATTGCCCCCGCTTTGGCAATGGGCAATACGGTTGTTCTGAAACCTGCTGAATATACCTCTTTAACGGCTTTGCTTTTTGCAGAAATTTGTGAAAATATTGGTTTGCCCAAAGGCGTTGTGAACATCATAACGGGCGCGGGTGCAACGGGTGCAGCCTTAGTCAAACACGAAGGCGTTCAAAAAATAGCGTTTACAGGTTCTACCGAAGTGGGGAAAATTATCAGAAAAACCATTGCAGGAACAGGTAAAAAACTATCGCTTGAATTGGGTGGCAAATCACCCTTCATCGTTTTTGAAGATGCCGACTTGGATAGCGTAGTGGAAGGCGTGGTTGATGCGATATGGTTCAATCAAGGGCAAGTCTGTTGTGCAGGGTCTCGTTTATTGGTTGAGGAAAGTGTGGCGCAAAAACTGTATGGCAAGTTAAAAACCCGTATGGAACAGTTGAAAATAGGCGATTCTTTGGATAAATGTATTGATATTGGGGCAATTGTAGATAAAGTGCAAGTAAAAGCCATAGATGATTTGGTGAAACAAGGCGTAGCGGAGGGCAACGATATGTGGCAACCGTCATGGGCTTGCCCCACTAATGGGTACTTTTATACACCTACTTTATTCACTGATGTTGCGCCTTCGGCAACCATTGCCCAAGAAGAAATTTTTGGACCTGTTTTAGTCGCCATGAGTTTTAGAAGCCATAAAGAAGCCGTTGCTTTGGCTAATAATACCCGTTATGGTTTAGCGGCAAGTATTTGGACAGAAAATATCAATTTAGCCTTAGACATCGCGCCCCAAGTGAAAGCAGGTACAGTTTGGATAAATTGTACCAATATGTTTGATGCGGCTTCTGGTTTTGGCGGTTACAGAGAATCGGGGTTTGGCAGAGAAGGCGGCAAAGAAGGTTTGTATGAATATGTGAAACCGAAAAATGAAGATTTATTTTCTGAAAAACCTATTTTATCTGCTATTTCTAAGAAAAATACAGAGGGGGGTAAAATTTCAATCCAAATTGATATTGATAGAACGACCAAAATGTATGTCGGTGGAAAACAAGCCCGTCCTGACAATGGATACAGCATTAGAATCAAAAATAGATTAGACGAATACATCGGCGAAGTGTCGGACGGGAGCAGAAAGGATATTAGAAATGCCGTTGAAGCCGCTCATGCGAACAACAGTTGGGGCAATATGACAGGTCATGCAAGGGCGCAAGTATTATACTATATTGCTGAAAATTTAGCGATTAGAAAAACAGAATTTGCTCAACGTTTGGTACAAATGCTCAATCATACTGAGGGGGGGGCTTTGGCAGAAGTAGAAAAATCCATTGAGCGCATTTATTTTTATGCCGCTTATGCAGATAAATATGATGGTGCGGCACATTCTACCCTTCAACGCCTTGTCACCTTGGCAATGCCCGAAGCGATTGGCGTGATGGGCATAGTTTGTCCTGATGAATCCCCTTTATTGGGTTTTGTTTCAACAATTATTCCTGCTATCGCAATGGGCAATAGTGTAGTGGTCATTCCTTCTGAAACAGCCCCGTTTTCAGCTACTGATTTTTATCAAATTTTAGATACTTCTGATGTGCCTGCGGGTACGGTCAATATCATTACAGGTAAAAAAGATACATTAACCGCTGATTTAGCCAAACACGATAATATTGATGGCTTATGGTATTTTGGCACAAAAGAAGGCAGTCAAAAAGTGGAAGCACTGGCTGCGGATAATATGAAACGAACTTGGGTGAATTATGGGAAATATCGCAATTGGTTGGAATCCAATGAAGGGGAAGGCGCGGTTTTTCTAAGAAATGCCACGCAGATTAAAAATATTTGGATTCCTTATGGCGCTTAAAAATTAAGATGCTAAGGATTTTTAAAGATGCTAAGGATAAAAACTCTGAGTGCTTGAATTAAAACACACGTGGTATTCATCCTTAGCATCTTTAAAAATCTTTAGCATCCTAATTCAAATTAATAAAATCATCATTAAAAGAATATGGCGAGTTTACATTTAGAAGCTAAAATAGGCGATATTGCAGAAACTGTTTTGCTCCCCGGCGACCCACTCCGCGCCAAATTTGTTGCCGAAAATTTTTTAACCGATGTTGTTTGCTACAACAAAGTGCGCGGCATGTATGGTTTTACAGGCACATACAATGGACAGCGCATTTCGGTTCAAGGAACAGGTATGGGCATGGGTAGTGCGGGTATTTATGTCCACGAATTGATAAACACCTATAAAGTGAAAAACCTTATTCGAGTGGGGACTTGTGGGGCTATTCAACCCAATCTGGACTTGGGGCAAGTCATTTTAGCAATGAGTGCTTCAGGTGATGCGGATGCAAATATGTTGCATTTCAAAGGGATGCACTATGCGGCGACTGCTGATTTTGATTTATTGATGCAGGCATACAACATTGCTAAAAAGCTCAAAATCAAGACAGTGCAAGGCTCCATTTTCAGCAGCAATACGTTCTATGATGTAGAACCCAATCGGTGGGATATTTGGCAAAAACACGGCGTTTTAGGTGTGGATATGGAATCTCAAATATTATTTACGATCGCTAAACGTTTTGATGCCAAAGCCTTATCCCTTTTAACGGTGAGTGATAATATTGTTACAGGCACTTCTTCATCGCAACAAGACAGAGAAAGAACATTTAATGATATGATGAAAATTGCTTTGCAATTAGCTTAAAAATGATGAAAAATACTGAGGGGGTCAGCATAAGCGTTTTTTTTACTAATAAAGTTCGTAAAACAGCAGCCTATAAGATGAATAAAAAAAACATCCGTGTAGAATATTCCGAATATGAATCCTTGAATGAATTAGCAGAAATAGACATAAAGCTGATAAACAAAGCCATAGAAATTGCAAAAAAATCCTATTCGCCGTATTCAAAATTCCCTGTCGGAGCTGTCGTTCTGCTCGACAATGGGAAAATTTATGCAGGCAATAATCAAGAAAACATTGCTTATCCATCGGGTACGTGCGCCGAAAGAACAGTGTTGAATTATGTGCATGGCAATTTTCCCAAAAATAAAATACTAACCATTGCTATTACTGCCTTAAAATCCCTTGCTTTGATACCTGTCACGCCCTGTGGTTTTTGCAGACAAGTGCTTGTAGAAATGGAGCAAAGTCAAGGTGCAAAAATTAAAGTGATTTTACATAAAATCACAGGATCGACTTATGTGTTTGACTCTGCTTTATCGCTGCTGCCTTTGGCTTTTGATGATGCTATTTTGAAAAAATGAGGGGAATAAGAGAAATACTGAGGGGGTGCTTCACAGCAAAGCTACGCTTAATTTTTAAATGATTAAATCAAAAGTCGTTCTGAATTTAGTTTGGAACGGATTTTACGTTTTTATACTGACGAGTTATCTTGTTTATCTTCTTTTTATACACTATTTTTACCCGAGGTTTACGTAGAGACGTTGCACTGCAACGTCTCTACGTAAATCCCGAATAAATCGAACATTAAATCCTTAGCTTAATGGCATTGCCCTTTAGGGGTCGGGGGTTGCTCGAGCTTTTTCATTGGGTAAAAGTAGAACTAATTATGAAAATAAATCATCACCATCATGAAAAACCTTATTTTAATTGCGCTTTTAAGCATCACAACTTGTCTCAATCTTCAAGCACAAAATAATAATAGCGACATCCTCAAAAAATTAGAAGCCATTGCCGTTGTTGACCAAAAAGTCATGATGCCCATGCGAGACGGCATCCGATTGGCGACCGATATTTATCGCCCAAAAACCGATAAAAAAGTGCCGATTATTTTTTCAAGAACGCCTTATAATTTCAACTCTTGGGGCAAT
This sequence comes from Saprospiraceae bacterium, assembly GCA_043756725.1. Lineage (GTDB taxonomy): Bacteria > Bacteroidota > Bacteroidia > Chitinophagales > Saprospiraceae > JAAFJT01. Next base: position 6,382 of record JAYUQN010001091.1, on the reverse strand, counting down.
GGAGAACGCCAAACCAGAGGGCTGGAACAGGCGTTAGAAGTCGTCAAAAAAGGCTATGCGTATGTGGTTCAAAATGAGCGGGGGCGTTATTTTTCAGAAGGCAATTGGGATATTTTAGGTACACCCCTTACCGATGGTTATGATGCTTTCAGTTGGATGAAAAACCAAACTTGGTCAAACGGTAAAATTGGCACTTTGGGCTGTTCCTCAACGGCTGAATGGCAAATGGCAGTTGCCGCTTTAGACCATCCTGCTCATGCGGCGATGGTTCCGCAATCGTATGGTGCAGGTGTTGGGAAAGTAGGAAATTTCGTTGAGCAAGGCAATTGGTATCGAGGGGGTGCTGAACAAATGCTGTTTTTTGCTTGGTTATATGGCGTTGAACACGATAAATTTAAACCCCGCATACCCAAAGACGCAACCCAAGAGGATTTGATTCGCATCAGTCGCTATTATGATTTGGGACCCGAAAATCCAGAAGTGGATATGACGCAAGCCTTGAAACATTTGCCCATTCAAGATTTTATCAAAAATATCAATGGTAAATCTGAAGTTTACGATAAAATGGTGCGCCGCACACCCAATCACCCCGATTGGTACAAAGGCGGTATTTATCACGATAATATGGCTATTAATATACCGAGTTTTTGGTTTGCCAGTTGGTACGATGTTTCAACAGCTCCCAATATTGCCTTGTTCAACCATGCTCGTAAAGCGGGTAAAAACAAAGAAGTGCAGGATAATCAATATATGGTCATTGCCCCAGTTTTGCATTGCAGTTATACAAGGGCAACGGAAAATACCATCGTTGGGGAACGCTCTGTGGGGGATGCTCGATTGAATTATGATGAACAGATTTATACATGGTTTGACTATTGGTTGAAAGGTGAAAAAAATGATTTTCAAGCTAAAACACCCCGTGTGCAGTATTTCACAATGGGCATCAACAAATGGCAATCTGCCAATACCTTCCCCCCTGAAAATGCCCTTATGACGACGTATTATCTACAAAGCGAGGGCAAAGCCAATAGTCTATATGGTGATGGGAAATTGAGTCTTTCTAAACCTAACCCAACAGCCCAAGCGGATGCCTTTACCTACAATCCAATGAATCCTGTACCTTCCTACGGTGGCAATGTTTGTTGTACAGGTAATGCCATAAAAGGTGGTGCTTATGACCAGCAAACAATGGAAGCACGCCACGATATTTTGGTTTATACTACCGAACCCTTAAAAGAAGGCGTTGAAATGACGGGGTTTATTGAATCCACCTTGTATGTCTCATCTGATGCGAAAGACACCGATTTCACGATTAAGTTAATAGATGTCTATCCCGACGGCAGAGCTTATAATTTAGATGAAACCATTCAAAGAGTCCGCTATCGAGAAGGCTATGATAAAACCGTTTTTATGGAAAAAGACAAGGTGTATAAACTTGAACTGAGCCAGATGGCAACCAGCAATTATTTTGAAAAAGGTCATTCAATACGTATTGAAATATCCAGTAGTAATTTCCCTCGTTTTGCTAGAAATTTGAATACGGGTGGCAATAATTATGATGAATCGGTGGGAGTTGTGGCGCATAATAAGGTGCATCATTCGGCGCAGTATCCTTCTCAAATTAGGTTGCCTTTATTGATGGCGAAAAAATAAAAATAACTAAGTTTTTAAGTATTTAGAGGAAATACTGAGGGTGTCTTAAATCCCACACAAACCAAATTGGTCAATTGTCCAAATGGGAATTTGTTGAGATTTGACTTTTAAATTCTTTTTTGAAACAACTTGCGATTATGATGATTTTAAGTATCTTTGTTGAACTAATTCAACATTAGAATGATTACAAAAGAGCAAATAAAAAATACGGGTGCGACATTTACGCCCAAGAAGCTTGCCGATTTTTTAGCGGAAAAAATAGCCCTGTATGTACCAGATGTGAATCAAATGGTATTAGACCCTGCTTGTGGAGAGGGGGAGCTTCTTGTTGCAATAGGCGATAAATTAGCCAAAAGGAATATAAATTGTACCCTTGAAGGGTATGATGCTAATGCTGAATATTTAAGTTTTGCTAAAGAGCGTATGCTTCGATTTGGTGTCGATAATTCAGCTTTAGTTTATGGCGATTTTTTACAAGCCATAGATATTTCACAAGAACAAGGAGTATTGGATTTGTTTTCGCCATTGAAATCTTTGATAAACAAACGTTTTGATATTGTTATAGCCAACCCTCCTTATGTGAGAACGCAAATATTAGGCACGGAACAAGCGCAAGAATTAGCTAAAAAATTTAATTTAAAAGGACGTGTTGACCTTTATTATCCCTTTTTAATGGCGATGACGGAAAGCCTAAAAGAAGGCGGGATACTGGGTGTAATTACTTCCAATCGCTATTTATCAACGAAGAGTGGAGAGAGTATTCGACAATACCTTTCTCAAAATTATGAGATATTAGAATTAATTGATTTGGGTGATACAAAGTTATTTGATGCCGCAGTGTTACCCGCTATTTTCATAGGACGAAAAGTGAAACAAAAAAAGCCCGCGCCTGCCAAATTTATTAAAATTTATGAAGAACTCAATGGTTATAAAGGCGATTTAATGCTCGCTGACAGTGTCTATGATGTTCTTTTGAGTGGTCAATCGGGCTATTTTACGACGGGTCAAAAACGTTATAAAAAATCTTTAGGGGCATTGAAATATGTTATCAATTCTATCGCTCCGTGGGAGATGTACTCTGGCGATGAATCAGATTGGGTATCAAAAATAGATGCTTCTGCAAAAAATAAGGTAGCTGATTTTTTCAAGGTGCGAGTAGGTATAAAATCAACAGCTGATAAAGTTTTTATTAGTGATAAATGGGATAAACTTGGGGAACATAAACCAGAGGACGAATTATTAAAAGATTTGATTTCACAGGAAAATATTGAACCTTGGAATGCAACGGAAAAAATCAAATTAAAAGTCCTTTATCCGCATATTTCTATAAATGGTGAAAAGCGAACAGTAGAAATTGATAAATATCCCAAAGCCAAAAGTTATTTTTTACAGCACGAAGAAACATTAAAAGCAAGGAAATATTTGATAGATGCAGGGCGGCAATGGTTTGAGTTGTGGGTGTCTCATAAACCCAATCATTGGCTTTACCCCAAGCTCGTTTTTCCCGATATAAGTTTGAAACCCCGTTTTTGTTTTGACGAAGGCGGAAAAATCGTAAATGGTAATTGTTACTGGATTGTGGCAACAAATGAAAAGGATACCGAAAAATTGTTATTGATTCAAGGGATAGCCAATTCTAAATTAATGACTAAATACCATGATTTGGTGTTTAATAACAAATTATATTCGGGCAGAAGAAGATATTTTACACAGTATGTTGAAAAATACCCTTTACCTAATTTTAATTTACCTATTTCAAAGGAAATCATTGCCCTTGTAAAAAGTCTAAATGCCACTCATGAAAAAGCCGTTATTGAAAAATTGGAGTATCAATTAGAAATAAAAGTTGCCGAATCTTTTGGAGTAGAACCCGTTTTTATGCTGGATTAAAAACGACTTTCCCTGTATTTTGCTCAAAAAATGACATGGGAATAGCCCTTTGACATTTGTAACTTTCCGCACTCACATAAGAGAACAAATCACCAAGTCGTTCGCCTGATGAAAGAATAACCCCTTCAATAATTTCAGTTTTAGGATTTGTAAGGGCTATTAAATAACGAACATCAAATGTTGTGAGTGAAGAAATTTCAATAACTATTTCTTCTTTTTCGGGTGTAAACTTACCTAAATCAGTCGTTTGAGTATCCTGTACTTTCACCTCTAAAAGTTGATTCCTAATATCGGGAAAAGCACCATACAGCAAATCTTTATCTTGTATGTCATATCCAAGTAATTCAATGACCTTCCTTTCTAAGGCTTGTCCACGATTTTTCGTTGCAGCGGCATCAAGTTTCAAACCGATTAGTTTTTCTGCCACTATTGTTTTCAATAAAGCAATTGAAAATAAGTTCTTAACATCAGGTATATCAAGCATTTTTAATTTGGGTGAGGTAAAATCATCTTTTACAAGAGCCAATAACTTATTAGAATCGGGAAGCGTAAGAATCTTAGAGGCACTTTCATATATTTTTTTTCTTACTTTATTTGAAATTAAAAGTTGCTGTTTTATTGTTGGTTTGCCAAACTTACCAAATTTTTGTTCGATATATTGAGGGGTTAAAATATTGATTGAAGCGATTACATTTTTTGGGCTATCTATCCTAACAAACATGAATCTAACATCCGTACATTTGAGACTTTCACCTGATTCATATTTGATTAAAAGTGTTTGACTGGCAGGAATTCTGTTCCAAACTTGTAGATTATAAGTGTCACCACTTGTTACAATATAGGTATCAATAAATTCTCTGGTAATTTTGGGCACACCTTTTCCTTTGGGTGGGACAATTTCAAATTTATCCTCGTCTGCGGGCTGTGGGAGAACATGCTTCTCTAAAATTGAAATAATTAACTTTCTGATATTCGACCCATCTGTCCTTGTTTTTCCAGTCAATATGAAAGGACTACCGATTAATTCAGAAAAAAATTGAGCTAAAACGGCAGGAGATGTCAATGATTTGAGGGAATTTGACGGTATTTTAAAGGCTTTATTCATTTTTGATGTCTAATAAATCACTTGTTTTTATTTTTAATGCGTCTGCAATTTTTCTAAGATTGATAACTGATATATTCCTTTCACCCCTCTCAACTGAGCCGATATAGGTTCTATCAAGGTCACAAGCAAAAGCTAATTTTTCTTGGGATAAGTCTGATTTAATACGAAATTCCCGTATTCGACTGCCAATTTGTTCAAGATAGTTTTTTTCTTCCTTCGTATAAGTTGTACTCATTATAAAAAATTTGAGTACAAAGATGGATAATAGATGTAAATAAGTATGCGGACTATAAGTATCTATTATATAATGAGCAAGGGAAAAGCATTTTTATTGTGATATGTTTATAACTTGTCCGAAATTTTCCCCGAAAAAAAAGTATAAACTCTTTTTTAGACAATATGAAACATGCCTTAATCTTTCTTATATTTGCTACAACCAATACACCCTCGTCTATTTCTTGTATGCAAAAATGATAAAAGAGAATGAAACCTAAACTTCACATCTTCCTCTTAGCTCTAATAACCGCCCTATTGGCTTGGTATGCCTGTAATACTGAGGGGGGTAACAACGACATCCCCGACAAAGTGAGTTACAATTTTCACGTCCGTCCCATCTTGTCTGATAAATGTTTTGCTTGTCATGGTCCCGATAAAAACAAACGAAAGGCAGACTTTCGCTTGGATATTGAAGAATTTGCTTTTGCACCTTTGAAAGAAACGAAAGGAGCTTTTGCCATTGTGCGAGGCAAACCCGAAGCCTCCGAATTGTTTAAACGCATAAGCTCAAATGACCCACAGTATTACATGCCTTCGCCCGAGTCGCATTTGGGCAAATTAACAGAAACAGAGATACGCATCATTGAAAAGTGGATAGAACAAGGAGCAAAATATGAAAAACATTGGGCTTTTATCAAGCCTGAAAAAGGGGTTTTACCTAAAATAAAAGATAAACGCTGGGTTAAAAATGAGATTGACTATTTCACCCAAGCTAAAATGTCGGAACAAGGGCTTTCACCAAATGAAGCTGCTGATAAAGAATATTTGTTAAAAAGAGCTGCCATTGATATTACGGGCTTGTTGCCGCCGCTTGATTTAATAGACCAATTCAACGCTGATAAAAGTGAAAACGCTTATGAACTTGCCCTAGATAAACTCATGGCAACCCCTCAGTATGGCGAGAAAATGGCGGTTTATTGGCTCGATGTGGCACGTTATGCCGATAGTTATGGCTATCAAGACGACAATATCCGCACACAATGGGCTTGGCGAGATTGGGTGATTCATGCTTTCAATAAAAACTTGCCTTACGACCAATTTGTAACTTGGCAATTGGCGGGTGATATGTTGCCCGATTCCAACAAGGAGCATATTTTAGCCACAGCATTTTTACGCAACCATAAATACACCGAAGAAGGCGGCATTATTCCCGAAGAATACCGCATTGAGTACAATTTAGATAAAACCAAGACTTTTAGCAAAGGTATTTTAGGGCTTACTGCCGAGTGTGCCCAATGCCATGACCATAAATACGACCCCATTTCACAAAAAGACTACTACCAACTTTTTGCTTTTTTCAACAACAGTAAAGAAAGCGGTTTTGAAGGAGCAGTAGATGACTCAAAACCCGCTAAAAATCCTATCTTGAAACTATCGGACAAAGAGGTGAAAAACCTTTTAACGTTTGTCAATAAAAAAGATACGGGCAGTTTATTCGTGTCCGTTATGGGCGAATTG